>NZ_JNUP01000023.1 GCF_000758165.1 Spirochaeta lutea
GCGCCCGGTTGGGAGCGATGACGCGAACGCGTCGGAGCGGAGTGTCGCCAGGCTTTTTTTGTCCTGAAACCCTCAGGACAAAAAAAAGCCTGGGAACCTCAAGCCCCAGGCAACGGCCTGGGGCGGAATCGAAGCGGCAGCTCAGCTGACGCGGAGAAGGCTTTTTCTTTTTTGGGCCCGTATGGGCCTTAAAAGAAAAAGGGTCCCTGGCGACGACCGTGAAAGGGGTGTACCGGAGCCTGAGGGCGAGGAACACCGTGAAGGCAGTGAAGGCGCGAAGAGCGCATGAGGGGAGTGTGCTTTGCCTTGCTTACCTCGGCGTGGAGCCGGGCTGGAGGCTGGGTGATCGAGAGTTGCAAATCTCGGGTAAAACGGCTATTCTGTAACTATTACGGAGGATTCGAATGGCTGAAAGACAATTACAACTTGTGACCTTCCAGTTGGGCCAGGAAAGCTACGGCATTGATATAATGGACGTGGAGGGTATTGTTAAGATTGAAGAGATCCGTGACATTCCGAATGCTCCATCCTATGTTGAAGGGATATTTAACCTCCGGGGTGAGATCATCCCTGTGATAAATCTTCATAAACGTTTTCACCTGACTCGCTTGGAGATGACCGAAGAAGATGAATTATTGAGTGGATTCATTATCATCAGCCTGGATGATATGCAATTGGCGGTGATTATTGATAAGGTTTCCCGGGTGGTAACCATTGATCTAGATGAAATACAGCCGCCTCCCCAAATGTTGACGGGTATCGGTGCGGAATATATCCAAGGGGTTGTGAATCGTGATGATTCGTATCTCATAATTCTGGATATTCGAAGAATGTTTAACGTTCGTGAGTTGCAAGCCCTCGAGACGATAGCATAGAAATCACCCTAAAAACAAAGCCTTCCAAAAAAAGAAAGAGAATGTGAATGTCCATACCTGTATTTAGGCCTTCCATAAAACGAAAAGACATGGATTCGGTGTTGAGCTGCATGGTGAGTGATCAACTGTGGCCCGGGCAACAGAATGAAGAGTTGATTACCGCGTTATTAGAGCTATTGGATGCAGATGGTGGTGCAGCGCTGCGAGAACCTGTCACCGCGTACAAGGCTGTGTTTCACGCTCTCTCCTTGGAAGATCGGCCGAAGGTAGCTCTTTCCGTATTATCCTCGGTATCGTTATACAGGGCTATATGTGAGTCTGGCCTGGAACCTGTTTTCCTTGATGTGGACCAGGGATCCGGCCTGGTGGAGGAACAGGTCCTGAAGGATCTTTCCCAAGACCCGAGTATTGGTGCGCTAATAGTGAACACCCCGTTAGGCTTTGTTCCCTCCTATGAGGTTCTGCGGGATCTATCGATCCCCATAATTGAGGATATTTCCCAAGGAATTGGCGGTAGGTATACTGATGATGTACCGGTGGGGGGTATTGGTGATTTTATAATGGTGGGGATGGAGCCCGAGGATGTCATCACTGCTGGCGGTGGGATGGTTGTACTATCCCGCGACAAAAAGCAGACTAAGGCGTTGACGGATGCTGTGTCTGATCTCCCCCAAGAACTCTATTTGTCTGATATGAGCGCCGCCCTTGGCCGAACACAGGTTAAGGAGTTGAAAGGCTTTATTGAGAAACGACGGGAGCTTTTTGAGACCTACATTCGTGCCAGTATGCGAAGCCACCATTCTACCCTGCACCAGCCCGGAGAATCATTGTATGTACCTTATGGGTTTCCGGTGGTAGTTAGGGGTGGTATGAATGAGCCTATTCAGTATGCCAGGAAAAAGGGCGTTGAGACCCAACCTGCGTATCTTCATTCCATATATCAGTTTCTGGCTGAGAAGGAAGTTCTTTCCGAAGAAGAAAAGGAAGCCTTGCCGAGAAAATTCCCTGGGGCATCGGCCTTGCAGCTTTCAACCCTGTTGTTTCCCTTATATCCAGCCTTAACGGGTAAGGAATTTGAAATTATCCAGAAGGTACTGGTTACGTTGCCCTGACATATCCGGTTGGTCTAGGGTATTGTACGCCGTGGGTACTGGGGTATAGGAAGCTCACTTTACAGCGTCGAAACTGAGGGATATAGTTAGGACAATGCTCAATTCTGAAACCTGTAAAAATGTACTGATAATAGCAAATTTGCAAAAAGCAGAGGCTGAGACTATAGCTCAGGAAATCCAATCCTTTCTTGAGAGTCGTGGTATATCTGTCCGGCTCTTCGGTTTCAAAGGGCCGTCAAAAATTCCCCATTATGAATGTATTGATTTAGCTATTACCCTGGGTGGCGACGGCACGGTATTATTTGCAGCACGGTCATTAGTGGATGAGCAGGTACCTATTCTTCCAATAAATCTTGGGAATTTCGGTTTTATAACCGAGGTCGGAAAAGATGATTGGCACGAGGATCTTGATTCCTTTTTACAAGGACGGTTGACCCTTGGGTACCGGAATATGCTGTCCATAGAGGTTGTCCGAAAAAAACAGGTCGTATTTGAAGCAAAAGCCCTAAATGACGTGGTAATTTCTGGAGCAGGCATTTCGAAAATCCTGAATCTCGGCGTAGCGCTCACCCAGACCCAATTAGGGCAGTATCGGGCCGATGGGATTATAGTGGCAACACCTACCGGGTCGACAGCGTACAGTGCTGCCGCTGGGGGACCGATCCTGACTCCAGAATTGGATGCAATGATCTTGAATCCTATCTGTCCGTTTACACTGAGTCACCGACCCCTTGTATTGCCCGGGAATGAGGTGGTTACGGTTCTTGTGGAAGAGGGACAGCGGACGGATGTCATCCTGACCTTGGATGGGCAGCTTGATTGTGCCCTCCAGATTGGGGACCGGGTAAGAATTACCAGGAATGAGAAACGAGTTAAAATACTTTTTTCAGGGAAACGAAACTTTTATGAGGTGTTGCGATCGAAGCTGAATTGGTCGGGAGGGCCTGATGCTTGAAGAATTGTATGTCAAGAATTTTGCTCTCATTGAGGAGGTTCACCTGACTCTCCAAGAGGGATTCACGTGCTTCACCGGTGAAACGGGTGCCGGAAAATCTATCTTAGCTGGTGCCCTCGGATTATTATCGGGAAGCAGGGGAACGGTTGATCAGATTAGGACCGGAGCAGAAGAGGCTGTAGTATCGGGAACATTCGGTGTATCAGATGATCCGAGTATCCTTGAATGGTTAGAAAATCATGGAATACCCTTTGATGACTCCAAGACCGTGATTATTCGACGGCTCTTACGCCGGTCTGGCAAGAGTATGGCCTACATCCAGAATATTCCTACACCGGTTAAGGATCTCACGGAATTTAGCTCCCTTCTATTTGATATGCATGGACAGCATGAGCATCAGAGTCTCTTTGACACCGCATTTCATCGCAGGTATCTGGATAATTTTGGCGGACATGATCACGAGGTACGAAGCTTCGCTATAAAGTTTAGCCAATTAAGTAGTGCTAAAAAGCGCTACGATGCCATGGTTGATGATGCCCAGGAGCGGGAGCGCGAGAAGGAGCTCTTAGCCTACGCTATTGAAGAGATTGATGCTGCCTCACTTCAGCCCCAGGAGGACGAGGAGCTGGAGAAAGAGCGGCAACGCCTCGGGTCAGCTGAAGAACTGCGTAGTCTGACCGAGCAATCCTATGAGGCTTTGCACGAATCTGAGATCGGCATTTTAGGGATATTGTATCGGGTCAAGCAAAACCTACAGCGGATTGTAGGCATGGATACGGATCAGCAAGAACTATCGAAACGGGTTGCAGAGCTTTATTATGAGCTTGAAGATGTAGGACAGGCGATAGGGCATTATAAGGATGGTATTCTCTTTGATCCCGCCCGGTTAGAATGGGTGGAGGAGAGGCTTGATGTCTTGTATCGGTTAAAGAAGAAGTACGGCCCAGAGTTGAGTGATATTCTTGCGTATCGCCAGCAGGCTGAAGATAATCTCGCCCAACTGGAAAACTTTGATGAAAACCGGGAAGCCCTATTGGATCAAATCAAGACTATGGAAAAGGATGTTCTCAGTCTTGCCTCCGAGCTTACAAAAAAACGAAAGACATCTGCGGTCGACATGGAAAAAGAAGTGTCGGGAATTCTCTCAGAATTAAAAATGGGGAAGATCCGGTTTGCTGTGCAGGTTTCACAACGAAAATCGGAGCGGGGTACTCCCTTATGCGGCCTATACGGGGCTGACGAGGTTGAGTTTCTCTTATCTTCGAACCCCGGGGAGCCCCTAAAGCCTATACGGTCCATCGCTTCCGGCGGAGAGATCTCCCGGGTTATGTTGGCAATTAAGTCAGTTTTATCTCAGACAGATAATATCGGGACACTTATTTTTGATGAAATTGATACCGGTATCGGGGGTGAGGTTGCAGTGGCAATTGGCGAATACTTTTCTAAAATTGGACGATTTCGGCAACTGCTCTCTATTACACATCTTGCAAGTATCGCTGTTCGAGCCGATAATCATATCATGATCCAAAAAGTAGAACATAACGACCGAACCTATACGGAGGCAAATCGGATTACCGGGGATGAACGGGTACAGGAAATTGCCCGAATGCTTTCGGGGTTTGCAGAGCGGGATATATCGTTGGATCATGCTAGAAGGCTTTTACAGCAGTATCACCAGAAATTTTAGGGGGGGATATGGGAAAGATAAGTACCGAGGCAAAAAATACCTATGCTGAAAAGGTTAGAGGGTATAAGCAAGAGATTGAACAGATACTCTCTCGGGAAAAAAATATCCTTCAGGTGGTGGAGCGTGATCAGCAGGGCCGAGAATACAAGCTCATTGCTCTTGCCGAGGAGCGGGCGAATCTTGCATCTTTATACCTGTTGTTAAACCGTATCAGTATTGCCCTCCTTGGTATGAAAAGTGAGCCGTTTTTAAACGATGCCCGGAAAAGCTGTTACGAGGCAATAATCCATCTGGAGAATGTTGTGACGGGCCGAATTGATGCCCCCTTCTCAGATTATGAGCAGGCCCATGAGGCTATCGAGGGGTTTACCGATCCCGAACGGTATGATTTGGTTCGTAAAATTGGGTTGACCATTCAGGGGGTAGAACGTGGGTTTGGGGACAACTCAAAATGGAAATGGTCGTTTGTTGAGCTGGAAGGTCGGTTTGCAGCGGTTTCTAAGAATATTATCAATCTGAAATCGGTAGTCGCTGGTTTGGATCCCCGGGTTGATGGGTATCGGGAACGGTTAAAACTCTTAAATCTGGCGAAGAGGTGGCTGATGATTGCGGCGGATCGTTATCGGGAGAAATACGAGCTTTCTACTACAAGAATTGATGATTTTAAAACGGCTATTGCGTTTCTGGCTGCGTTGCGACGTCTTCATATGATGCTTGGTGAGAATGATCAAGCCGAACAAATTCGAAAAAAGGCCGATGTCTGGAAAGCCAAGATGGAGGATGATGAGAAGAGGCTGCAAAACAGCGGTTCTCAGAAACCCGGGTAATCCATCTCTGTATAACTACAATAGGAAGGAAGAACCCTTTCTTAGTCTTTGGCAACCATCAGGTACGGTGTAACGCGAAGTGACTTTTCCTTTGCTATTCGTAGTATTCTCATGTAGTATCTGGGTTTATGGGAAAGCTGTTTGCGCGGATAGTGTTCATCTGCTTGATTCTTAGCTTGATTGCTGTTTTTTTTCTCATTCCCCAGAAGGCTGGGAAGGAGCTCTATTACACCCACCAGTGGATTTCCGAAGAGTCTCAATTGTTCGGCCGATTACCAGGGCAGGGTGGTGGTGAAGCCAGGTATTTTCTGCGTGGTCAGCTAGGTTCCGGAATCCTTGATATCAGCGGCTCAGACATTCACTGGTTCCCCCGATCCACCGTCCTGGCCGGGTCCGGTGACACCGTTGTGCTTTCCGGAATTGATGACTCGGAATATTTGGTTTTTTCTAGAGATACCGGTACAGTCCATACTGTGGCCAATGGGGGTATTCCGTTTATTACCGGGTCCTGGAACCTGTTTCTCCAAGAGGATTATCTGGGGCTCTCTGTGGCTGATTCAAGTTTCTCTTCCGTCAGTGGAAAACTCTCCTGGGCAGCGAGATTAACAGCGCTTTCACCCAAGGATTCCATGCTGGCCATAGGGTTCATGGACGGAGCGGTATGGTTGCTCCAACGTTCAGGAGATGGGCCGGCAGATACCGATCCTGGAGGCGGTCGGCGAAGTGAACCCATTTCCGATACGCCACCAGGAGCAGCTCCTGATGGGTTCTCCATTAGGGTAACTGGACGATTTAGGTATCCCGCCCCTATCCGGGGTTTGGCATGGTATGACGATGGTCAAATTCTCATCTATGCCGGTCAAGAAGATCAGGCCCTGATCCTGCTAGATATAGACTCCGGAGAAGAGCAAAGTATTCCCCTGCCCGGGGATGCCATTCCTGGAGCCGGACTCATTATCCCTATGGATGAAGTCCTAGCCATAGAACGTCGTGGAGAAATACTTGTCCTGGATAATCTCGGAACCGACACCACCAGCGTACGACGCATATCCCATCAGGGCGAACTATTGCTTGCCTTGGGCGAATTCCCCGGGATAGGCATGGCCTTCCAGGTAACAACCCAGGATGGATCGCTCCTTGAGGTGGTTACAGATCATGGTGAAGGGATGTTCATGGTCGATGGATCCTATCTCCATGATGTTATTATGACACCCCAGGGCTATCTATGGGCAGGTGAGGGGTTAATCGGCTATACCTCCTTTTTTTGGAAGGGAGGTGCTGATGGCTAGGCGTATGTGCTGCATGGTGTTGATGGTGCTTCTTGGATTTTCAGTGTTTTCCTGGGACTGGCAGGAGCGTTATCGATCGGCAATAGAACCGTGGTACCCCGGTGACACAAACAATGGTTTTTCTCCTCCGAAGCTGATCCTTCAAACCAACAATTTCAGTATTCTGGAGCATGGGCTGGTTCTTTTTCGATCTGATCGTGCGTTATACGGAAAAACTCGGGCAGGTATGCTTCCCGAGAAGGGAGATTGGGTTTCCATCCTTCAGCCCGGGGGGTTCGTCACCGAGTACCGGACCGATGGGGGAGGAATCGACCTACCACCCTTTAGCATGGAAGTGCAGGCTGGGCAAAAATTAGGAATCACATCGCCTGTCACCGAAGAGGCCTCTCTTTCTATTCTTTTTTTTGACACGGAGAAACGGCGGGTTCTTAATCCCCAGGCTGTTCAGCCCCTGTATATGGATAGCCATGGTCTCGGTATCGAACGAGCGATCTTGGTATCTGATCGTGGCCAGGATGAATCACAGCGACTTATCGGATGGCGGACTGCTCAAGTGCCCTTCGGGTCCGGGGTTTTTCAGGCGGTACTGCGGGGTGGACGTTCCGGTATTCAATCTGTTTCAGTATCCCTTGATGGTGAGGTTATCAGCGCATCAGAGTATGACTATCTCATGGAAAGCGGGGACGAGAGCATTACCACGGGTATTCCGGGGTTTTCAGGGGCCTTGGAGGTGTTGAATTCTCAGGGTGATTCTATGCTGTTTCGGTATAGTACGCGTATTGAAATTCCCCGGGGGGTATCAACAGTTTCTCTTGCGGTGACAGATTATTCCGGGATCAGTTACTCAATTTCCTATCCGTTGATTGGGCGATAACATTCTATGCTGATGGATTAAGGGAGGATAGAGTGAAGACGTTTTCAAAGCAGCCTGGAACCATGGAGAACATGGAGGTGGTGGACTGCCCTATTTGCTCAAGCCGTTTGGTACGGGAGCTCTGGGATTGTGGAGAGTTTGTATTCTCTTCATGTGAGGGATGTGGCCATGTGTATCAGAATCCGAGACCGGCAGCGGGAGATCTCATAGAGAGGTATGACGGGGAATACCTAAGCTATGAGGTTGACAACGATGAGCGTTTTTTTGCTCTGATGAAGCTGGGATTGAAGGATGTGCGGTTCTCTCGCATTGAAGCAGACATAAAAACCCGGAGCAGTGGTACCCCTCGGTTTTTAGATATCGGATGTGCAACAGGAATGCTGGTTCGGCATTTTAAGGATAGGGGCTGGGATGCCCAGGGGGTTGAGGTGTGTACCCCGGCTGCAGAATACGGAAAAACCCACCGAGGTGTTACGATTCATATAGGGACCTTGGAAACCCAGGCTTTTCCTGATCAGTATTTCGATGTGGTTCATTCCAGTCATGTGATAGAGCATGTACCTGAGCCCGGCGAGTATATCGCCGAGCAGGCACGGATCGTCAAATCCCAGGGGTATCTTATCGTTACTACGCCAAACCGTAGCAGCCTTCAGGCTCGGTGGAGGGGCAAGAATTGGCGGAGTGCCATCGCGGATCATGTCCATCTATTTTCACGCCGGCACCTCGGCGCACTGCTGAAACGCCATGGATTTCGGGTTGTCCGGTGGAAAACCTGGGGAGGGGCGCCGGTTGGTACCGCTTCGGGACTGAAGAAGAAGATCCTTGATCGTGGGGCTAAAGTATTTGGATTCGGCGACGTCATGATCTATCTAGCTCAAAAGAGATAGTATTGCCGGACTTTCGGTCTGGCTGGAGCTGGCTTGACACAGTTGCGGCTTTCTTTCTAGGATTACCTCATGACAAAGGATACTATACGGAAGTTGTCTGCGGATGACTTGCGAAAACTTGTTGAGCTATTAGACCTGGATATTGATGATGAACTACTGATTCTTGACTCGGATGAACTTAGGCTGCAAGTCGAAGAACTTATTTTCGAAGAACTGGAAGATACCCGGATAGAGAGGGAGCAAAACAGTACCCTACCGGTTCAGTACCAGGACAAACGATATTCCACCATTGAGGATATTTTCGGAACCGACCGGCCTATTGATTTCGGAAGTTTTGAGTTTCCGGAACAGTACAATGTAACCCGGATTGTTTGTATGCTCCGCGATCCCGCCTGGGTGTTTGCCTACTGGGATATCTCGCTTCATGATCGAAACGTCATGATGGAGGAGCCGAGTTTTCAAGAGGTGAAGCTTCTCATGGAAGAGGTACAGGGCGGTGAATCTGAGGAACGTGAAGCCATCATTGTTGAGATTCCAATCCAGTTGAATGATTCAAAATGGTACATCAATATTCCCCGAAGGGGTACGCACTATCGGGTTTCCTTGGTGGCCGTTTTCTCTAATAAGAACGAGGTATTGGCAAAAAGCGGGGTTTTTACAGTGCCGTCGGGAAGTATATCGAGACAGCTCGATATAATTGAATCGTTTGAAACAGAGGCGTTGCTTGCCCTTTCAGGGCTGGAGAACCTCGGAGTATCTACCTATGAGGGAATACCACAGCGTATTCTCCGTCATATCAATGTGAACGATTAAAAAGGAACAATACGTCATGCAGCAACCCAAGGGATATTTAAATTTTGTTCTCCATGCCCACCTGCCATTTATTCGTCATCCCGAGTATGAAACCTTCCTGGAAGAAACCTGGTTATTCGAAGCTATCTCTGAGACCTATCTTCCCCTGCTACGGATGTTTGACCGGTTGGATGCTGATGGGATTCCAATAAATATTTCAATTTCTTTTTCGCCGACCCTGGTTAGCATGCTGGAAGATCCACTGCTCCAACAACGATACGTCACCTATGTGGAAAAACTCATTCGTTTGGGAGAGAGCGAGGTTGTTAGAACCAAGGGGGATCCTGATTTTGCTCCCCTGGCGGAAATGTACTTGGATTTTTATAGTCGCAATCTGGAGGATTTTACCCAGAAATTTGAGATGCATATCCTCCGTGGTTTTGAGTTCTACTTTAAGAAGGGTAGTATCGAGCTGCTTACGGCTCCGGGTACCTACCCGTTTCTGCCTTTTTATGAGCAGTACCCATCCAATGTCGCGGCACACGTTGAGGCTGCTATTGATACCCACCATCGCGCCTTTGGCAAGGTTCCTAAGGGTATGTGGTTGCCGGAGTGCGGCTACTATCCCGGGCTGGAGGAAATTTTGAAGGACTATGAGATTGAGCATTTTTATACCAGTGCTCATGGTCTGCTCTTTTCTCCCGACATCCCGGTATCCGGGGTGTACGCTCCCGTCCAGACCCCCAATGGACTTGCCGTATTTGGTCGTGATATATCCAGCGCTAATCTAGTCTGGTCATCAGAGCAGGGGTATCCGGGTGATCCGGTATACCGTGATTTTTATCGGGACATCGGACACGATCTTGATTTTGATTACATTAAGCCCTATTTGCACCTGGAAAAAATCCGGGTAAACACCGGGTACAAGTATTTTGCTGTAACCGGGAACACCCCCCAGAAACGAATCTATCGTCCTGAGCGGGCCCAGAAAAAGGTGCGGGAGCACGCGGAGAATTTCATCTACCATCATACCCAGCACATCAATAAGGTTAGTCCCCTCATGAACTCCACTCCAGTCATTACCTGTCCGTTTTCTGCTGAGCTTTTCGGGCACTGGTGGTTTGAGGGGCCGCAGTGGCTTGAAAAGGTCTTAAGAACTGTCCATCAAACCCATGAGTTGGAGTTTATCCTTCCAACCAAATTTCTGGGAAACCAAGATCAGGAATTACAGACGGTTCAACCCATTTTTTCCTCCTGGGGAAACAAGGGCTACGCTGAGGTCTGGCTGGAAGGAAGTAACGATTGGATCTATCGGCATATACACACTGCTATAGAACGCCTTCAGGAAGTGATCGAACGGTTCCCCGATGCTTCCGGTCTTAAGGAGAGGGCGTTGAATCAGGCCGCCCGTGAAATAATGATGGCTCAGAGCCTGGATTGGCCAGTGATCATGCGCTCTGGTACGGCGGAACGCTATGCTGTTAACCGGGTGAAGGAGCATATCGCAAACTTTTATCGGATTTACGATGCCCTGGGGCAAGGGAATCTAGGCACCGAGTGGCTCACCCGGGTAGAGAAGAAGCATAATATTTTCCCCTCCCTTGACTACCGGGTGTTTGCTTCTCGTAGGCTTAAGAAACAGAGAAACCACGGGCATCCCTACGCTATCCGGTAGAGGGCTGAATCCGGGACAGGATTGTCCATACCAAAAAGATGATGTTGTATTGTTTCAAACCGCTCCAGCAAGTAGCTGGGCGGTTTTTTTTACGACCGCTAAAACTATGTTGAGTGAAAATTTCTGAAGGCCTCAAAAAAGTGTATTTATTCTGTCTACAAGGTTGACAGAATTTAGGGATGCTTTAGTATTGGTTCAGTGGGAAAAGGTGGAAAAAAAAGGGAAAAAGTGGTGAGATAGGATGTTAACAGGGGAGTACCGGGTAAGCCTGGATGACAAAGGAAGATTAATAATCCCATCCCGCCTTCGGTCGGCTATCCCGGGAGACAGTCTGGTGTTAACCAGGGGAGTTGACCGCTGCCTTTGGCTTTTTCCCATGGAAGATTGGAGAGCCCTTTCTTCCAGTTTGATGGAGGCTGCAAGCCCGTTTCAGAAAAAAGCGCGGCTTCTGCAGCGCCGGATTATTGCACCGGCTCAAGAGATGGATTTGGATAAACTTGGGCGGGTGAACATCCCCGGTACACTTCAGGAGGCTGCAGGTCTCCAGAAGGATTGTGTGATTCTTGGTATTGAAAAATACCTCGAAATATGGGATCTGGATGAATACCAGAGATACTATGCAGAGACGGAGGAGGAATTCCAGGAAGCGGCTGAAGAACTGGGAGGGCTCGTCTCCTTCTAAAAGTCAATACACGTAAGGAAGAAGAATGGATATTGTGCATAAGCCGGTTATGGTTGAAGAAGTGGTGGATTATCTAAAGCCTGAACCGAATGCCGATTCCTTACTGGTGGATTGTACCCTTGGCGAAGGCGGGCATTCAGAACGTTTCCTTTCAGATTTTCCTCAACTTCGTGTAATCGGCATCGATCGCGATCCGGATATTCAGCAAAAGGCTCGAATCCGGTTGGCGTCATTCGAAGACCGGATGCAGTACTTCCTCGGCTGGTATGATGAGTATTTTAACCTAAATCCCATGGGTGAACGCCCCGACCGGATTCTGTTTGATCTTGGCATCTCTGTGTTTCATTATGCCCAGAGCGGCCGGGGGTTCTCCTTTTCGAGTGATGAGCCCCTGGACATGCGCTTAGACAATACGGAAGGGGAGTCAGCTGGAGATGTGGTCAATCGCAGATCCGAGGGAGAGATTGCTGATATATTCTTCCGTTACGGTGAGGAACGCTACTCTCGAAGGATCGCGGCAAGGATTGTAGCGGAGCGAAAGAACTCGCCCTTCCTTACTGCAAAACAGTTGGCAGATGCGATCTGGCATGCGGTACCTAATCAGTACCGACATGGGCGCATACACCCGGCTACCCGCTGTTTTCAAGCCCTGCGCATCATGGTAAACCATGAGTTGGATCGGGTGGAGAGGGCTGTTCAGGCCTCATTTCGGGTTTTAAAGCCCGGGGGAAGGTTGGGTGTTATCAGTTTCCATTCGTTGGAGGATAGGATTGTGAAAAAAGCCTTTCGTGAGTACAGCCGAAACTGTAGTTGTCCTCCAGAACAGCCGATCTGTAACTGTGGGGGTAGGGCATTGGGCTCGATTCTCACCAAAAAGCCCCTTGTGGCTACAGAGCTGGAATGCCGGAATAACCCGCCATCTCGGAGTGCAAAATTTCGGGTTATCCAAAAACTGAGGGATACAAGGATGGATCAATGAAGAAGGTTTCTGCCTGGGTGGCTGCATTGCTGATACCTGCAGGATTTTTGTTCCATGTTTTTTTAAGCGTAAATCATTTTGCCCTGGATCAAAAAATCTCACGGGCGGAATTCATCCAGAATAGGCTGGTAGAACGGAATAAACGCAGATTGACCGAGGAGTCGGTGCTTCTATCACCCCAGCGGGTAAGGGATTATGCCCTGGAAGAGCTAGGCTGGGATCGGCCGGATCAGGATAATACTGTGCATTTCTGGGTTGGATCTGATACCGGGAGTACTACCTCTACAGGGGAGGCTGAGAATGACTGAGAAGCCCAGCGGTGCTGCCGTTCTGTTCACCTTTCCTGAATTAACCGCCCATTTGGGAGGCTTTCTCTGTTCCTCAAGACGATGGGCAATTACGGGAGAAGACCCCCACAGCGAGAAGATTGGAATTACCGGGTTTAGCATAGACTCCCGAAGTATCCATCCCGGAGATCTCTTCATACCCCTGGTTGGATCCCGGACGGATGGACATGCGTACCTTGAGGCGGCAGCGACGGCAGGGTGCCGAGCCGCCCTGGTGAGCCGAGACTTTTACAGAAATAATACCAATGTGATTCGTTCCTTGCTGGAGCAGTTCCCCATGGTAGTGTATTTGGTTCGTGATGTTTTGGGTGGATTGCATACTCTGGCGAGACATCTCCTTAATCAAAAAAAGCTGTTCCGGATTGGAATTACCGGTAGCAACGGTAAGACGACTGCTAAGGAGCTTTTAGCCTCCGTTCTGGCTCAGCATGCGCCAACCTTCATGACCCCTGGAAACTATAATTCAGTCATCGGTTTGCCCCTGGCTATTCCAGATATTACGGATGAGCATGAATACGGGGTGTTTGAGATGGCTATGAGCGAAAAGGGAGAGATGCAGCGTTTATCCGATCTGGTTTTTCCCGATGCTGCCCTCATCACATCCATAGGTACCGCCCATATCGGGAATATCGGATCGCAAATGGGCATAGCCAAGGAGAAGTTTGAGATTTTTCGGAATTGCGGACCCGATACCATCGCTGTGCTGCCTGAGAATGATGAGTACACCCAGCGCCTGAAACACAAGGTCCGGGGGAAGGTGTTTACCTTCGGTCCCGGTACTACCCCAGGATATCAGGGCTATGTTGATCAAGGTGTGGACGGTCAGATTATACGGTGGAAATCTAGAGATATTCATCTGTCCGTACCGGGTATTCATAATCTATACAATGCCCTGGGTGTCATTACCCTAGCACAGGTTATGGGAATCCCTGATGATCATATTGTGGAAGGGCTTGAACAGTATAGACCCGTGTTCGGCAGGAATCAGGTTGTACGGGGGCCGGCAACGATCCTTGTGGATTGCTACAATGCGAATCCGGATTCCATGCGGGCGAGTCTGGAATCGTTTAAATCCCTTTGGACAAAAGGGCAGAAGGTTGCAGTTCTCGGAGATATGAAGGAGCTTGGCCGGTTTTCCCGGGAAGCACACCGCGATCTGGCTCATCAGGTCCTGGAGAGCGGGGTGTCCAGCATCATTTTATACGGTCCTGAAATCCGGGTTACCTATGAAATGCTTCAGCAACAGAGAGGTTTGTTGAGGCAGGTTCTGTGGACGGAGGATCGGGACGAATTGGTTCGCTTGGTACAGGATACTGTGAATGCCGGTGATCTGGTATTGCTGAAGGCTTCCCGGTCCATGGCCCTGGAGCATCTGGCAGAGGTAATTACAAATTCCTTGGAGGTCGGTAATGTTTAAGGTGCTACTCTACCCCTTGGTAGAGTATTTTACTCCCTTTAATGTGTTTCAATATATCACCTTCCGCGCTGCATATGCCGCCGTTACCAGCCTATTGTTGACCCTGCTTCTCGGTCCGCGGGTTATACGGATGTTGGAGCGTTGGAAGATCGGTGAGGGGATCCGCAGCGATGGACCCCAGTCCCACCAGAAAAAAACCGGGACGCCGACCATGGGTGGGTTACTGCTGGTGTTCTCCACGGCATTTTCCGTTTTCCTCTGGATGGATATAAGCAATCTGTACACCTGGATTTCCTTGGTGGCTATACTCGGCTTCGGCGCGGTGGGTTTTGCGGATGATTACATTAAGGTATTTCTTAATAACAAGCAGGGGCTTCCTTCCCGGGTGAAGATGCTGGGGCTTCTGGTGGTGAGTACCGTCATCATGGTGATGCTCTACCATTCTCCGGTGGAATACACTACAAAGCTTTTTATTCCCATGGTAAAGGGAGCGGTGCTTGACCTCGGGGTCTTCTTTATTCCTTTCGGGATTTTTATCTTGGTGGCTACTTCGAATGCGGTAAATCTGACGGATGGCTTGGATGGGCTTGCTACGGGGTTAACCATTATGGTGGGTCTTACCTTTGCTGCCCTGGCCTACCTGACCGGTCGTGTTGATTTTTCTGAGTACCTCCAGATTCCCTATCTGCGGGGTGCTGGTGAGATTTCCATTCTCAGTTTTGCGCTGGTTGGGGCCTGTGTCGGGTTTTTATGGTTCAATTCTAATCCCGCAGAGGTATTCATGGGTGACACTGGTTCGCTCATGCTTGGCGGCGTTGTGGGGGCCATAAGTCTCATGATTAAAAAGGAGCTCCTCCTGGTGATTGTTGGGGGCGTTTTTGTTATTGAGGTTCTCTCAGTGATCATCCAGGTTGTGAGCTTCAAGATACGGAAAAAGAGGGTCTTTTTAATGGCGCCCTTACACCATCATTTTGAACTAAAAGGCTGGGCAGAGAACAAGGTTGTGCTACGGTTTTGGATTCTCGGAGGACTATTCGCCATTCTGAGTTTATCAACCTTGAAAATTCGATAGGAGAAACAGCACAGTATGGGTCAACGGTTCCGTTTGGAAAAATTAGATAAAAAACCCCACAACCTGCTCTTGGTTATTTCAACGGTTGCCATTTTGGGTACCGGCCTTGCCATGCTGCTGTCTTCGTCCTTTTATCGTGGAATGATTCTATTTCAAGATCCCTTCCGATTTTTTAAGAATCAAGTTGTCTTCGCCGGGGTAGGTTTAGGTCTGGCGTATGGGATAAGCAGAATTCCGGTGGACTTTATTAGAAAAAGTGTTCCGTTTTTACTGGTAGGGTCTTATCTCAGCCTGTTATTGGTTTTTGTACCCGGTATTGGGCTTACCCTCATGGGGGCTACCCGCTGGCTGAACCTTGGATTTACTAGTATACAACCTTCAGAATTTGTAAAGATTACCATGGTACTGTATCTGGCGTTTATCCTGTCCAAAAAGCAGGACCAGCTCAACGATCTAGGAAATACCTTGCTGCCTCCGTTTTTAGCCGCTGCCGGGTTTGTATTTTTAGTGGTGATTCAAAATGATTTTTCTTCGGCCATATTTATGGCGGTAATGGCAATGCTGATGTTCTTCATTGCCGGGGTGCGTATGATGTACTTTACAGCCCTGGTGACCATTACCCTTCCCCTAGGGTTGCTAGCTTTACTGACCGAGGAATACCGGGTACAGCGGATAATAACCTTCATTGCTCCCCACCGCGACCCCACTGGGGCCGGGTTTCAGGTATTATCATCCCAACAAGCGTTAGCGAGTGGTGGATTTTGGGGCCGTGGAATCGGACAAGGCGTCCGAAAACTTGGGAATCTTCCTGAGGCGTATTCAGATTTTGTATTCGCAGTAGTAGGGGAGGAGGCCGGCTTCATTGGTGTACTTGGAGTGGTGGTGCTCTTCGCAGTGTTTGCCGTGGCTGGGTATAGAATTGCCATGTCCCGGGGGGTATCGTTCACGGGCTTTGCAGCCTTCGGTTTAACCAGTCTAATCCTCTTTCAAAGTCTCACCAACTTTGCGGTAGTGGTCGGATTAATCCCTGCTACGGGCATTCCATTGCCCTTCTTTTCCTCCGGAGGCTCATCTCTGCTCTCGACCCTGATCATTGTGGGGTTATTAGGAGCCTTCTCGCGTCAAGGAGATTCTACATTGGAGGCTGAAAATGGCTGATTCATACCCCCAACGGTTAGTCTCCGATTTTCAACAGGACTTTGGTGCGGGTTTGTACCTTGTTTCAGGATCAGGAGAAACCACCAGCGATTCTGCGTCCATGAAGGATCGTTCATTACGATCGCGTAATGATGGGGCTCTGAAAAAACGGAATATTATCCGCTGGGTTTCTGCATTAATGATTGTAGTCTCTGTGGCGCTGGCCGGGGTTCTCTTGTACATGACCGTTATTGCTCCTCGAATTCAAGTCTCCCGGGTGGAAATAACGGGGTTGTATGGAGTAACCCAGGACGAGGTGATGGCTGCTACCGAGATTCGCTCCGGAATGCTCATTACCGATATTAATACCTCGGAGATCGTCAACCGGGTAGAGGCCTTGCCCCGGGTATTAAACGCCAGAGTAGAGAAACGGTTCCCGGATACCCTGTCTATCGAGATAGAGGTCCGTCGTCCCTTAGGTATGGTATTCCACCAGGGTGCCATCCAGGGAATTGATACTTCTGGGGTTATTTTCCCAATAGAACAGGCGGAACAGGCCGAACTGCCCATTCTAACGGGATTCCAGATTGGTAAATCGGGGAAGGGGCCTCAGGGATTGGATCCGCGGTATCTGCCCTTTATTGCTGATTTGGAGAAACTTCGTTTGGAAGATCCGGCTCTCTTTCGAATGTTTTCCGAGTTCGAGTTTCAAAACATTGCACCCGGTGGCTACCAGGTATTGATCTATCCCTCACACACCCAGATTCGTGTGCTTGTCGGTGATCGTTTTCCCCGGGAGCGTGCTGTGTACGTTCTTCGTATGATTCAGATGGTAGATGATCCCGGTTATCCCGAACCCGTGGGTGAGATTGATTTCCGGACTGACGATATGGTATACACCCGGATAGGGGGACAGTCATGAGCAACGATGACATTCTTGTAGGACTTGATATTGGTACCTCGAAGATCTGTGCGGTGATTGCCGAGATACCCGAAACCGGGGGTATCGATATCCTAGGGGTAGGAGTTGCTCCCTCCAATGGATTACGGAAGGGTGTTGTGATCAATATTGAAGCAACCCTGCGGTCCGTGTCTGCCGCCATTGAACGGGCTGAGAATATGGCAGGTAGGGAGGTATCCCACGTCATTACGGGTATCTCTGGAGCACATATCGAGGGATTGAATTCCCGGGGAGTCGTGGCCGTAACCAGCAAGGATCGAGAAATCGGTATGATAGATGTGGAGAGAGTTATGGATGCGGCCAAAGCTGTCGTCCTGCCCATGGACCGGGAACTCATCCACGTGATCCCCCAGGAATTTATTGTGGATGACCAACGGGGTGTTAAGGATCCCATTGATATGATTGGAGTCCGGTTGGAAGCTGAGGCCCATCTGATTACAGGGAGTGTTACCGCGGCCCAGAATCTTCTAAAATGTGTAAATCGTGCCGGCTTCAAGGTCGATGAGATCGCCTTGGATGTATTGGTTGCAAGCCAGGCTGTGCTATCCCGGGATGAGATGGAATTGGGGACGATGCTCATCGATATTGGCGGAGGAACCACGGATGTAATCCTCTATAAAAACGGTGCTCCGCTGTACACCAATGTAGTGCCTGTGGGTGGGGCAGAGGTGACTTCCGATCTTTCAATCATGCTTCAAACTCCAATGGATACCATGGAAGAAATCAAATTGACCAGCGGTTGCTGCTACGCCCCCATGCTTGAAGGGGATGATTCCGAGATAATAATCCCTGGGGTTGGAGGAAGACCCCCCATTGCAGCGGACCGGCTTACGCTGTGTGAGTATATTCAGCCCCGGATGACAGAGATTTTTTCTATGGTCAGGGATAAGGTGGAACATGAGGCGCATTTCACCCGATGGCAAAACCTTGGAGGAGGTATAGTCTTAACCGGCGGAGGAGCCCTGCTCCAAGGGGCAGCAGAACTAGCCGGAGATATTTTTTCCGTGCCCGTACGAATTGGATTGCCCCACGGTATCGGAGGACTAACCCCGGAATTTCAGCGTCCAGATCTTGCCTCTGCTGTAGGGTTGATTCTACACCGGGCAAAAAAAATGATTTCTGAGGGTGTGGATGAAAGCCGTGGGTTCGAGACGTCCCGGAAAAAGGGAACACGGTTTGAGTCCCTGAAAAAATGGTTTAAAAACTTCATAGAATGATACTAGAATAATATCTATGCACGGAGTACGAGAACTGCAGAACCTCGTATTCCCCGAGAAGCATGGTAGCAAAAAAGGGAGGGGTTATGAAATTCGAGATTGTCGAAGATGGAAATGGATTTGAAGATACAACATCAAGCCCAACGGTAATTAAGGTGGTTGGTGTCGGGGGCGGCGGAAGTAATGCAGTAAACCGAATGATCGCATCCAAATTGGCGGATGTCGAATTTATAGCGGTTAACACTGATCTGCAGGCCCTCCAGGCAAGTATGGCTCCTACCCGGCTGCCCCTGGGTACCCAGGTTACCGGCGGGTTAGGGGCCGGCGGTAATCCGGAGGTTGGAGAGAAGGCTGCCATAGAGGATACCCAGACCATCGAGAAGCTCCTGCACGGTGCGGATATGGTGTTCATTACCGCAGGTATGGGCGGGGGAACCGGGACCGGTGCTGCACCGATAATCGCCAAGATAGCCCAGGAGTTGGGGATTTTAACCGTAGCGGTAGTCACCAAACCATTTAGTTTTGAGGGAAGAAAAAAGTCAAACCTAGCAGAGCAGGGAATCTCCCGGCTCCGGGAGCATGTGGACACCCTCATTACCATTCCCAACCAGCATCTCTTAAAAATTGTAGAAAAGAACACCCCGATAAAACAGGCCTTTTTGGTCGCCGATGATGTGCTCCGCCAGGGGGTACAGGGTATATCGGATCTCATCACCAAGCCCGGTGAGATTAATATTGATTTTGCCGATGTTCGGACAATTATGAAGGGCCAAGGGGATGCCTTAATGGGGATCGGCCGCGGAACAGGTGAGAACCGGGCTGTGGATGCCGCGACAAACGCCATCAACAATCCTCTCCTGGAGGATGCTAATATTGAGGGTGCTAAGGGTATTTTAGTGAATGTCACCGGGGGAACTGACTTTTCCCTCTCGGAGTATGAAGAAATTCTCCAGATTATCACCGCAAACTCCGATGAGGATGCCTTGGTTATTGCAGGAACCGGGGTCGATGAGGGAATGGATGATGAACTTATCGTAACCGTGATTGCCACCGGGTTTGCTCCAGGATTCGGAAGGAATGCCGGGCCGGCGGGACTGTATAAAAACGCCGGGACTGAGGAGACCGCCAAACAATCTGAATACATCAGTCTGGACACCTGGAATAAAATGACTGGAAAAAATAAGCCGGCCCCCGGGGATTCCGGTGAAACGCCTGCTGCTCCTCGTCACTCAGGGGTGAAGCGGGATCCGGTGGTTACGCGGTTTTCAAGCGATGATCTGGGTGTACCTGCATATCTTCGAATGAAGCAGAAACGTAATGATCAAAACTGACGGCTGGAACTAGTATGGTAGCAATAAGCTCGGATCGGCGTATCCTATTACAATTCGAAGCCTATCTCCTAGCAGAGCTTCAACTAGCCCGCCGTACGGTTAGAACCTATATGCGGGAGGTAAGTGATTTTTTTAGATTTCTTCATGAAACCCAGTGTGAGCTGAAGGATGTACAGGTACAAACTATTCAGCAGTACATTTCTGTCCGGGGTGAAACTCGGTCTCTGGATAGTAGGACAATAGCAAAGGTCGTTAGCAGTCTTCGGAGCTTATTCCAATACTGTATGCTGGAAGGAATCGTCCACGAAAATCCTGCAAACAACCTAGAGCTGCCTCGAATGCCCCAGAGGCTGCCTGGAGTCCTCCGTGTTGAGGAAATCGAACTCATCCTGGAACAGATTGATACCACCACCCCCAACGGTCTGCGGGATAGAGCCCTGTTTGAATTAATCTATTCTTGCGGACTCAGGATATCCGAGGCGGTTGACCTGACTATGGAGAGGGTTTTTCTGGATGAACAGGTTGTCCGGGTTACTGGCAAAGGGGATAAGGAGCGGTTGGTGCCCCTGGGTGAAGAGGCTCGCTATTGGCTAGAGCAGTATCTGACCGATGGTCGTCCAGCCTTATTGCGCTCCGGAGCCTTGAATCCCTTCGTGTTTCTTAACCATCACGGCCGGGGATTAAGCCGGAAGGGAATGTGGAAGCGATTTAAAGAGTTTACCGAGCGGGCGGGAGTGCAAGCCAAGGTGCATACCCTACGCCATAGTTTTGCAACCCATCTCCTGGAGGGGGGGGCGGATCTTCGGGCGGTACAGGAGTTATTGGGTCATGCGGATATTAGTACTACACAGATCTATACGCACATCGACCGCGATGAGTTACAGGTATATCATAAGGATCATCACCCCAGGGGGTGATTATGGAAGGAGAATCTATGGCAAAGCAGACACCGTTTTTAAACGAGTACAGCCCGGAACAAAAGGCAGAGTGGGATACCATAGCAGATTTATTGATCAAAAATGGCAGGATTACCGAAGCGGTGTATCCCGATATTCCGTCGGTACGACGCAATCCCAAGGATAGTCTCGCTAAGGCCATAGATCACACCCTCTTGAAGCAGGGTGCCACCAGGGAGGATTTTCAAAAACTCTACACTGATGCAAGAACCTGGGATGTTTGGAGTGTCTGTGTGCCCTCGAATCGGGTGGCCCAGGCTGCAGAAGCATTGGGAGGTTCATCCGTGTTGGTGTGTACTGTGGTAGGATTTCCGTTTGGGTATGAAAACACTGCCGGAACCGTCCAGGATACCCGGACTGCCATCCAGCACGGAGCAAAAGAAATCGATATGGTTATTCCCCTGGGGTACCTGAAGGATGGTGATTATCTAGGGGTCTTTGACCATATTTCAGCGGTGGTTCAAACAGCTGAGGAAGTAGGGACCCGGTTGGGTACCGGTGTCTTGGTCAAGGTAATCCTGGAAACGAGTGAGTTGTCAGATCTTGAGATTCTCAAGGGTAGCGCCATTTCCTGTTTCGCCGGCGCTCATTTTATCAAAACATCCACCGGGTTTGCATCGGGTGGAGCTACCCTGGAGGCCCTTAAAATAATGAGGATAACTGCGGGGGAACTACGGGGAGTGAAAGCGAGCGGTGGGGTGCGGACGCGAGAATTTGCCCTTCAGTGTCTGAGTCTCGGGACTGATAGGATCGGTGCATCCAGTACGGCAGCAATCCTCGGAGTGGATAACGGTGCGGTATCCAGCGGCTATTAGGAGGAATCCATGATCCGTGAGGGTACAAGCATTGCAAATACGCAGAAGGTCAGCATATTTGTAATTCTAATAATCCTTGTCTCCATGGTATTTATAGGCTGTCAACGACCGGTCACCCGATTAGCCAGAGATCTAAATCAACTGGAATCACCCCCCAGTTATGCTCGGGAGAAAAATTCTGAGGATCGAATTCGTGAATTAGAGGGGATTATCCAGGGGTTTATGGGGATTTTGGAGGAGCGAATTCAGGCAGCCGGGGGGCTTGCCACAGCCTATAAACTCTTGGGGATGGAATACCAACGCCTGGGTATGCATAAGCTGGCCCTGGAGAATTTGGAAAAAGCAATAGAGGTTGAATCAGCCAACGAGATATTACTGTACATGGCTGGTACCAATGCAGCGGCCTGGGCCGACAGCGCACCCTCCCCAGAGCAGGCTCAGCCGTATTATGTAAAAAGTGATCGCTACTTTACCAGGGCCATTGAGATCAACCCGTACTATGGTGAGGCTCTCTTTTCAGCGGCGGTTCTGAAGCATTTTCAGTTGGAGGAACATGAGGAGGCATTAGGGCTGATAAATCGTACCATTGAGATTCAACCCGGAAATCACCGTGCGTTTTTCGTCAAGGCACGTATTCTCGCCAGTTTAGGCCGGCTGCAAGAAGCCGCCGATCTTTACGGCGAAATAGCGGCCATGGATATTCCGAATCCACAAAAAGACGAAGCCCGCAAGAATCAGCGCGCGATTTTGGACGGTATATATGAATAATGAACGATTACTTTATCGCTGGACTCAACCAGATCCGGGGTTTAACGAGAGCGGAGAAATTATACATTGTATTGGGCTGCGTAGATGATCAAGGGCCTGATATGTGGTGGCATAGAGGGATTCTGGCCCTTCCGTCAAAGAAGGGCAGATTGCCCTCTACAGGAAGGGAAATTGAGGAGTCGGGCAGGCGTATCCTAGAGCAGTGCCGGCGTTTTTCGGTGCGGTGGGTTTGTCTTGATCAGCACGAATACCCTCCACAACTTTTTGCGACCTACGCCCCTCCGATTATTCTGTATTATAAGGGAAGTCTTCCCCGGGAGGACAGAGGGGTGTTCTCCTTAGTGGGAACGAGAAAGCCCAGCAGCGCAGGCAGGCAGGCTGCCTATGAGATTGGGCATGATGCCGGCAAGGCAGGATACGGCGTAGTTTCCGGCTTAGCCTATGGCATTGATTCTGCCGGCCAGGTTGGGTGTATCGACTCCCGGGGAAAAACCTGGGCTGTGCTCGGCTCAGGAATTCAAACCGTTACACCCGTGGCTCACCGGCCCCTGGCAAAGCGGATGATAGAGCTCGGAGGCGGTATTATCAGTGAATACGGGCTGGAGGATGCAGTAGCAAAATGGCAGTTTGTAGAGCGAAATCGCATTATAGCAGGACTAACGCGGCTTACCTGTGTAGTTGAAGCCCCGATTTCCTCAGGTGCCTTGCATACTGCCCGGTTTGCCCTGGAGGAAGGACGGGAAGTGGTGGTGCATGGAATTGCATGTACTGGAGGCGAGGCTGGGCGGGGGGCCGCTGAGTTAATTCAAGGCGGAGCACCAAAGATTCGTCGGTTTGAGGATATCAGACAGGTTCTGGCCGAGCTTCCTGTGATGGAAAGGAATATCTAGGATTAAGGATGAGAGAGCAGGGATTAGTAGGGATAGAGGATTATCTGGATTATTCAAAACACATCCGCAAACAGAGTGAGCATACCATCAATGCCTATAAACGCGATTTAGATGCGGCCTCCCAATGGTTTGCCGACCAAGAACTCAACGATTTTACCATCGGACACCGGGATCTTCGAGCCTACCTCGCGTTTTGTACAAACCGGGGCCTTTCTCCGCGGACAATAAACAGAAGGTTCTCTGCGCTTAGGAGCTACTCACGGTATTGGGTTCGAGTTCGGGGAAGAGCCAAGGCCGGATTGGATGCAGCCGTGGGCCTAATACGGAGTATACGTACAAAAAAACGCTTACCGGAGTTTCTTTTTCCCAAGGAGATGGAGACCCTACTTTCGGAGAATCCCGCCGCAGAATCCAGGGGAACACAACCACCCTGGATGCAAAGCCGTGACAACGCCCTTTGGGAGATCATGTACTCTACAGGGTGCCGAGTTTCGGAAACAGCGGCTATGACCCTGGGTAGTTTTAATTCGGGTACTTCCCGAATGAAGGTCCTAGGCAAAGGACAGAAACAGCGATTTGTTTTTCTCGGTCAACCAGCGAGAGCTGCCTTGGAGGAGTATCTGGTGTACCGCAGGGCGTTCCTCCGCCGGATGAGGGTGGATCATGATTATTTATGGGTAAACAACCATGGAAATCCCCTCAGCGTCCGTGGAATTCAGTATCTTTTAGAAAAGCGTCTCCAGGGGATGAATGTGCAAAAACATTTGAGTCCCCACGGAATACGCCATAGCTTTGCAACCCATATCCTGAACAACGGAGCAGATATCCGGGTAGTTCAGGAGCTATTGGGGCATAAAAATCTCAGTACAACCCAGGTGTATACCCACCTAAACTTGAACCGGCTACGGGATACCTATAATCAGGCCCATCCCCACGGACAACGAAGAGAAAGGAAGGATCATGGAAAAACCTAATATACGCAGCACTACAATCATCGCCGTTAAAAAAGACGGCCAGGTAGCAATGGCCGGTGACGGTCAGGTAACCCTCGGAAACGCAGTTATGAAGGGGAACGCAAAGAAGGTTCGCCGGATTTACGATGATTCCATATTAGTTGGGTTTGCCGGAGCTACCGCTGATGCATTCACCCTCTTCGAGCGCTTTGAAGAACGGGTAAAGGAATACGGCGGAGACATCACCCGTTCTGCGGTTGAACTTGCAAAGTTGTGGCGGACCGATCGGATGCTCCGCCGCCTTGAAGCCATGCTGCTTGTAGCGAGTACGGATAATATTCTACTCATATCCGGCACTGGGGATGTGATCGAGCCAGAGCATGGGGTCATTGCAATCGGCTCCGGAGGGAACTTCGCCTACGCCGCAGCCCGGGCATACCTTGAGGGATCAAACTTCTCGGCGCGAGAGATTGCAGAGAAATCCCTCAAGATCGCTGGAGACATTTGTATTTATACGAATCAGTCAATAATTGTGGAGGAGTTATCGTAATGGTATTACAACTTGAGGACCTTACCCCGAGACAAATTGTTGAAGAACTAAACCGCTATATTATCGGTCAGGAAAAGGCGAAAAAGGCAGTGGCAATAGCCCTTCGTAACCGGATCAGACGACAAAATCTTCCCGAAGACCTCCGTGATGAGGTAGCGCCGAAAAACATCATAATGATCGGGCCCACCGGGGTGGGGAAGACCGAAATTGCCCGCCGCTTATCCAAGCTGACCGGGGCACCGTTTATCAAGGTCGAAGCAACCAAATACACAGAGGTCGGGTACGTCGGCCGGGATGTAGAATCCATGATCCGCGACCTTATGATGGTGGGCATAAACATGGTAAAGCAGGAGATGAAGGAACAGCTGCGGGATAAGGCGGAAACCCTGGCCGAGGAAGCAATCCTAGATATACTCCTGCCAGGATCGGGTAGTTCCACCAAGACTCAGGGATCAGCCCTGGGCAAGCTCTTTAGCACCGGCACTGGATCAAGCCCCCGTACCGGTACCGGCTCTGCCGGTCAAGTCGCCGATCAGCGGACGGATGGTGAGGCCTCTTCCCAGGAACCCGATAACGCTTCAGATCCAAAGCAAGAAACCCGTGAGAAGTTCCGACAACGCCTCCGGGCTGGGAAATTGGATGAAAAGGAAATAGAGATCGACGTAACGAAGAGCTCCGGAGGTCCAAATATTGAAATATTCTCCGGAGCCAACCTGGAAGAAATTGATCTGAACCTTGGAAACCTCTCGAATCTATTCGGGGGCCGCAAGAAAAAGAAGCGCGTCCTGGTCAAGCAGGCCCGGGAGCTCCTGATCCAGGAGGAAATGGAAAAACTCGTAGACCAAGACCAGGTCGCCGAGATCGCCCGCACCCGGGTAGAATCCATGGGTATCGTCTTTGTCGATGAGATCGATAAAATAGCCGCTAAAGAAGGCCGGAGCGGCACCGACGTAAGCAGGGAAGGGGTGCAGCGGGATATCCTCCCCATCGTCGAAGGCGCGAAGATTAACACCAAGTACGGAGTAGTTGATACCTCACACATCCTATTTATTGCTGCCGGGGCATTCCATATCAGCAAACCAAGCGACTTGATTCCGGAACTACAGGGTCGCTTCCCGATCCGGGTAGAGCTGGAAGCCCTGACTACCGAGGACTTTTACTCCATTCTTACCCAGCCTCAGAATGCCCTGACCAAACAGTACATGGCATTACTGGAGACCGAGGGGGTAACCCTGGTTTTCACCGAGGATGCCCTACGTGAAATCAGTAAAATCGCCGCTCAGGTAAATTCAAAAACCGAGAACATTGGCGCACGCCGGCTGCATACGATTCTTGAGCTTTTGTTGGAGGATATTAGCTTCCGAGCGCCGGAGATGTCCGGGGAACGGGTCACCATTACCGACGGGGATGTGCGCGAACGGCTCAGCGGGATCGTGCAGGATCAGGACCTGAGCCGCTATATTCTCTAGGCATCGGTATGAGCGGGTGCGTTTTTGGTTTACCCGAGCTGACGGGATGGTAGGTGGGGTTTTTTACAGGGATTTGAATGCCGCGGTAAAGTATCGATTACCAGCGGCCGACCATATATGGTAGAGGGATACGGAAGATGTATATACAAAATAACTGGGGACAATCCCTGGACGTTCTTCAACGCGGCATGAGTGTTAACATGCTGCGCCAAGAGGTGATAGCAAACAACATCGCCAACGCCGATACACCCAATTTTAAACGCTCGGTGGTTAACTATGAGTCTGCCCTGAGTCAGGCACTACAATCCGACACCACCAGGGATGATTTTCAGCCCTACTACACCCATGAGCGTCATATTGCCTTCGACCGGAAGGTTGATTATCAGGATGTACGTCCCCGCCGGGTTTTAGATTACCTGACCACCAGCAAGAATAACGGTAACAACGTAGATATCGAAGAGGAGAGCAGTAATTACATAGCTGCTCAGCTCGCCTATAATCTCATGGTAAATTCGGTGAACCACCATTTTAATTCCATGAACATCGTGCTGAGAGGATAACTAAATGGGAATGTTTTCTTCATTATCAATAGCATCCAGTGGTTTGACCGTGCAGCGGCTTCGCCAGGATGTGATTGCCGATAACATCGCCAATGTTGAAACCACCCGGACCCCTGAGGGCGGTGTATTCCGACGGAAGCGGGTTATTGTAAGCCCCCAAGTTGATCAACCCTACTGGAAGAGCCCCTTTCTTCCTTCCGCCTTGGATAACGGGGTAGGAAAGGGTGTGCGGGTGGATGAGATCCAGGAAGATATGGATTCGAATCCACGGCTTGTCTACGATCCTACCCATCCCGATGCAATTAAAACCGGTCCGCGTCAGGGGTATGTGGAATTTCCGAATGTAAACGTGGTAACCGAGATGGTTGATCTCATTTCAGCTAGTCGGAGCTACGATGCGAACATCGCTGTGGTAAACGGTGCAAAGGCGATGTTTATGAAAGCACTGGAGATCGGCCGGTAGTCCCTGGGGCGCATCCGGCTGATTGGTTGAAAAGAAGAACACGGGAGGGCTTCTTTTATGGGAATTGAATTATTAACAGGAACCGCTGTACAGGGAAACACCGTTGCTCTCAGAGCAACTCAGCAGGGACATTTCGGGATCACCGAACAAGAAACGACCGGCGAGGTCTCCGGATTCGGAAAAATGCTCATGAATAGTTTACAGGAAGTGAGCAGCTATCAAAATGAGGCATCCGACCTTTCGGTACAAGCCCTGGTTAACCCCGAATCGGTGGAAGCCCATGATGTTACAATCGCCATGGCCAAGGCGAATTTAAGCCTGAGTATTGCGAAAAACGTGGTGGATCGGGTGATTCAAGGCTATAAAGATATTACAAATCTCCGCTAAGCTGAAATAAAGCCTGGATAAATAAACTAAAACCGTGTAAAATTCACCTAAGCAGACAAAACTGGGGTCTGCTGGAACTTATTAGCCAAAGGTGGTTATTAGAAACGTAGAAACAAGAGGACAGATATAGGAATCAGTAGCCTGGTCTCTGGTTTTTCCGTTCAGTTCATAAGGGAGGGGATATGAACGAATGGTTCAAGAAGCTGGTTGATCGGATAAAACAGCAATGGGGTAAATGGAGCCTACTGCAGAAGGGCATACTCCTTGGTGTTGTTATTCTTTCCATAACCGGCTTAATACTACTCGTTACCTTTAACGCATCTCCGGCCGCCGTGCCCGTGCTTACCCGGCCGGTGACCGATGAGACATTACTCAATCGAATCAGTGCCCGTCTTGATCAGGAAGGCATCCGGTTTTCCGTTACCGAAGACGGTCGAGTGCAAGCACCGGATAACGCCACTGCCCAGGAGGCCCGGGCAATCCTTGTCCGGGAAGACCTCATTCCGGTAAATACCAATCCCTGGGAAATTTTTGACATTGAACGCTGGACCATCACAGACTTTGAACGGAATGTTAATCTGCGAAGAGCCATAACGGATCAGTTGACTCAGCACATCAAGTCCCTAGAGGATATTGATGGGGCTAATGTGAACCTGGTAATCCCCGAGGATTCTCTTTTTGCTGAGGATCAAGATCCGGTGACTGCATCGGTGATTATCGTTCCCAAACCCGGCTCAGACATCAAAGAGAATAGAAAAAAGATCGAAGGCATTGAAAAACTAATTCAATATGCGGTACCAGGCCTGCTGAAGGAGCATATCACCATCACCGATCAAACGGGACAGACCCTGAACGATTTTGTTGCGCTTCAAGACTTTGATCGGTTAGAGGTCAATCGGCGTGAGCTCGAAATTAAGCGGAACATCGAGAAGCAGTACATTCAGGCAATCAAGTCGGCTCTGGGCTCAATCTTTACCCAAGACAGGGTAGAGGTGCCCAACATAGACGTTGAGATTGATTATGGGAATCGAACCATCGAGCAGGAGGAGTTCTTTCCCGTTGTGGTAACCCCGGACAATCCCCGCACCCCTTTCGATGAGACCGAAACAGTCCTCTCTATAGAACGGGGGCGTCAGGAATTTTCCGAGGATTTTGAAGGCAATGGCTTTAATCCTCAGGGACCTCCGGGTACCGAGGGGCAAACCCCCCCGGCTTATAAAGACCTAGAGGGGCTTGTCGGCAGGTATTCCCGTGAAAGTACTACTATTAACAATGAGATAAACCGAAAGGTCACCAACGAGACGGGCAGCCCGAAGATAGAGCGTATTAGTGTAGCCGTGGCCTTGGACGGTGTCTGGGTGAAGCAGTACGATGATAACGGAAACCTTCAGATTAATCCTGATGGGAGCATTGCCCGGGAGTATGTACCCATCAGCTCGGAGCAGTTAACCTCGGCTCAACAGCTTGTTGAAAGCGCTGTTGGATTTTCCCAGAACCGGGGGGACCAGGTAACCGTACGGAATATTCAGTTTGACCGGACTGCAGAACATAGAGCAGAGGATGCAGAGATAGCCCGGGAGCGCCAGGTACAGACAGTTCTGCTCTGGGTAATGGTCGGTCTCGCGTCAATTTTAGTGATTTTCATTGTCTTTAGGCTCATCACCCGAGAAATTGAACGGCGCCGACGGCTGCGGGAGGAAGAGCTTGCCCGGCAGCATCAGGCCATGCGGGAAGCAGCCCTGCGGAGTGCGGAAGAAGAGAGTGCAGAGGTTGAGATGTCAGTTGAGGAACGGGCACGCCTTGAGATGCAGGAGAACGCGATCAATATGGCCAGAGAGCATCCTGAGGATGTTGCACAGCTGATTCGCACCTGGCTATTAGAGGAGTAAACCATGGCAAAAGCGTCCCATCAGGCTGGTACGAGTCCTGGAAGCCCTGGAAAACGAGGTAAACGTGAGCTGAACGGGCGACAGAAAGCGGCAGTTTTCTTGGTAACCCTGGGTTCAGAAATATCATCCGAGATTTTTAAACACCTTCGTGAGGATGAGATAGAGACTCTAACTTTTGAGATCGCCCGGTTAGAAACTATTGAGTCGGAAGAGCGGGATCAGGTTCTCCATGAGTTTCAAGAGCTCATGATGGCTCAGGATTTTATTACTACCGGTGGAATTGACTACGCCCGGGAGCTGTTAGAAAAAAGTCTTGGCTCCCAAAAGGCGGTGGATATTATTAACCGGCTTACATCATCACTACAGGTTCGGCCCTTCGACTTTATCCGCCGGACCGATCCTACTCACCTGTTGAACTTCATCCAACAGGAGCACCCCCAGACGATCGCCTTAATTCTGGCATACCTGGAGCCTGCAAAAGCCTCCATTATTCTGGGATCCCTGCCTCATGATATTCAGTCTGATGTGGCTAAGCGGATTGCAACCATGGATAGAACAAGTCCCGAGGTACTTCGGGAGGTTGAACGGGTTCTTGAGAAGAAGCTTTCAACCCTGTCCAGCGAGGACTATACGGCAGCCGGTGGCGTGGAAAGCATAGTAGAAATCCTGAACCTGGTAGACCGTTCAACCGAAAAGACCATCATTGAGTCTTTAGAAGAAGAAGACCCTGAACTTGCCGAAGATATTAAAAAGCGGATGTTCGTCTTCGAAGATATTGTTATGCTGGACGATCGTGCGATTCAGAAGGTGCTCCGGGAGGTAGACACCTCCGAATTAGCCAAGGCATTAAAGTCTGTGGACACCGAGGTTCAGGATAAGATTTTCAGGAATATGTCCAAGCGGGCAGCTACCCTTCTCAAGGAAGACATGGAATACATGGGGCCCATTCGGATGAAGGATGTAGAGGAAGCACAGCAGAAAATCGTGTCTATAATCCGGAAGCTGGAAGAGTCCGGAGAGATTGTTGTTGCCCGGGCGGGGGAAGACGAGCTGGTTGTTTAGCAGGAGAGGATTCTACCAAGGATGTTCCTTGCATAGTTTGAGAGGCGGAATAGTATGGCAAAAAACCTATTTAGGGGTGGAGAGGTAAAGTTTACCAATGAAAAGGTACATATCTCTCCTCCCGAAATAATGATCAGACAGCAACACCAGGCTCAACGACAAGCGGTTATCCGAGAGGCTGAAGCCTATGACGGACCTACTGCGGATGATCTGCGTAGGGAAGCCGAAGCGTTTAAAGAGCAGTGGGATGCCCAGCGGGAACGGCTAATTGAAGATGCCAAACAGGAAGCCCAGCGTATAATCCAGGAAGCTGAAGAACACGCCTTTGAGGAAGTTAAGAAAAAAAATGATAAAGCCCTGGCAATAAAGCAGGAAGCCGAGCAAGAGGCTGAAAAGATGCTCAATTCTGCGAAGGATGAGGCTACCCGGTTAGTGGATGAAGCTAATCGGGAGGCTGAAGATATCCGTGAAGCCGCAAAGAAAGAAGGGTATCAGATCGGGTTTTCCCAGGGATATGAAAAGGGCGAGGAAGAAGTCAACCGGGTGGTTGAGCGTGTGCATCTCATCCTTACTAAAGCTATCGACCGGCGCAACGAGATCATCGAAGAATCAGAAGGGCAGTTAATACAACTGGTGCTGCAAATCGCTAAAAAGGTTATCAAGGTTCTTTCAGAGAACCAAAAAAATATTGTAGTCAACAATATCGTTCAAGCCCTACGCAAACTAAAGAGTAAGGCGGATGTAATAATCCGTGTGAATCTCCTAGACCTTAAGACAACCACGGCCCATACCAAAGAACTGATTGCCAAGTTTGAACGTGTTTCGAGCATCACGGTGATGGAAGATTCTACGGTTGGTCCCGGCGGTTGCATAATTGAAACGGATTTTGGTCAAATAGACGCGAGAATTTCCAGTCAGCTCAGGGAAATTGAAGAAAAAATCTTGGAATTAACCCCAATCAGCGCCCAGAAAAAACCTGTAGGTACCTAGTATGCCGTTGTTCACAAAATACAACGAAGTCGTAGATGATATTGACCCCATTAAGTATGTAGGCCGGGTGGAACGAGTCCGGGGCCTTTTAATTGAGAGTTCCGGGCCTACTACCACGGTGGGAGAGCTCTGTCAGATTATTCTAGAAAAAAAGGGAACCAGTATTTGGGCGGAGGTGGTTGGGCTACACGGACATACCGTTCAGCTCATGCCGTTTTCAGATCTGGAAGGGGTTGAAATCGGTTCCCCTGTGGTGGGTACCGGGAATCCCCTGTCTGCCCCGGTGACCGAGAAACTCCTGGGCCGGGTTATTGATTCCATGGGACGTCCCATGGACGGCCTTGGAGAGTTAGGAAGTACCGAAAACTATCCCTGCACCAACATCCCTCCCTCAGCCCTGGATCGAAGCCCCATCCGCAATCAAATCGGTACCGGTATTCGTGCAATCGACGGGATGCTCCCTACAGGGAAGGGGCAGCGTTTGGGAATTTTCGCCGGCTCAGGGGTTGGGAAGTCTACTCTGCTCGGTATGATTGCCCGGAATACCAATGCTGATGTGAATGTTATTGCCCTTATAGGCGAGCGTGGTAGGGAGGTTCAGGAATTCATAGCCAACGACCTTGGGCCCGAGGGCTTGGCTCGGTCGGTTCTCATCGTGTCCACAGGTGATACCCCGCCCCTCAGCCGGTTACGCGGTGCTTACATGGCCACAGCGGTGGCAGAGTATTTTCGCGACCAGGGACAGGACGTCATGCTACTATTTGATTCAGTAACCCGATTCGCCCGGGCCCAGCGGGAAATAGGGTTATCCATCGGAGAAGCTCCTGCTACCCGGGGCTATCCACCATCGGTGTTTTCTACCCTTCCTCGGCTATTAGAGCGTTGCGGAACCAGCGACAAGGGAACCATTACGGGTTTTTATACGATCCTGGTGGATGGGGATGATATGGATGAGCCCATCGCAGATACCGTACGGGGTATCCTTGACGGGCATCTGGTGCTTAGCAGGAAGCTGGCCGAGGCCTACCATTACCCAGCCATTGATGTTCTGGGATCCATCAGCCGATTAACTCCGAAGATTACGAACCAAGACCAGCAAAAAGCCGCGGGAATCCTTCGACGGCATTTGGCGGTTTATCGCGATCATGAGGATCTTATTTCCATCGGTGCCTATTCCCGGGGGAGTAATCCCCAGGTGGATAATGCGATCGCGATCTATCCGGCTATTATGGAGTTCCTTCAACAGGGAATCGAGGAGCAGTCTGGACTGGATGAAACCTGGAACCGGCTGTTTGAGATAACCGGTATTTCGCCCCAGAGCCCGGCGACGGGTGAGAAAGAATAGGTGGCAGGACTATGAAGCGGTTTCATTTTTCCCTGGAGACTCTGCTTTCCATTCGTCAGCAACGGGAACAGGATGCACGCCTGGAACTCGCCGGGATTACCAGCGAGTGTAACCGCTTAGATGAGCAGCTTGGGGTTCTTGCCCGGGAGCGAACCGCCAGTGTTTCCCGGGGAAAAGATGATTTTAAGGAAGATATGATGCGGTGGTATGCCTACCGGGAACTCTATCTGCAGCGCCTAGATCGGCGGATAGAGGAGATTCAGGAAGACCGGGCGGCCCTGGAGCTGCGACGGGAAGATGCGGCAGCTGCATACCGGGAGGCGCATCGGGAGGCATTCGTCTTGGAGAAGCTACGAGAAAAACGATATGCTCTGTACCGCCGGGAATCGGCCAGGGAGGAGCAGCGTTCAATTGATGACATCGCCGGATCGCGGTATCATTCAGGAACTGATCTATGATGAGGATGGTGAAGATGGAGGACCAAGTTGGCAAAGTTTCCTAGAGCTCGGGCCTGGCCCCGGATACTCCTATACATAGCCCTGATTATTGTCCTTACCCTGGGTGGGATTGTGTGGTTTGATGTATTAGGCCTCATCGATGCCAGAGCCTTTTTCAGGCCCGTCCTGAGCCTGGTAGGCTTGGCCCCCCGGGCGACACCGGTCCCCCAAGAAAGCGAATTTCTCCTGGATTCTATGAGGATTCAAAAGCTGGACGAATCAGTCAATCTCCGCATAGCACAGCTGGAACAGAACAGGGAAGACCTCGCCCAGGAGCGGGAGGTATTCCAACAACAACTCTCGGAACTCGAAGAACGGGAAGAAGCTCAACAGGATAGAGAAAAATCATTTAATGATCGCCTCCAAGAGTACGACAATAGAAGAGCAAACCTGATCCGAATTTCTGAGGATCTTACCAGTATGCGTCCGGATGACGCCGTTGCCATATTAATCGGTTACGATGACCAGCTGCTTATAGATACCCTACGGGTAACCCAGGAGCTGGCTGATCAGGCCGGTGAATTATCCCTGGTTTCGGTGTGGTTGAGCCGGATGCCTCCCGACCGGGCCGCTGATATTCAGCGGAAGATGGCGATTAAACCGCCGAGTTAGGGAGCTGATAAGCACCTCGCAGGATCAGAAACCGGAGGTGCTTGTGCAGATACAATCCTGGGTCGAGCGTTTGGGGCCGACGCCCCGGCTCTATGAAGTAGAGCCCGTAACGACCCAAGAGACGCCATTTTCACGAATGTATCAGACTGAGGTAGAGTCCCAGAGGCATTCGAATCCCCCTGAAAACAAGAAACCAGACGACCCCCATGCACGGGACTCCCATGAACCGGATAGGCCGGCGGGAGCGGAGAAAGAACGCCGCGATACCGGAGCCGAGGGGGCAGGTAAACGGAAGGCTGGGGATACTGGGGCGCCCCGGTCTGCTCGGGCCGAAAACACGAACGCCAAGGGTGACGCTGCAGAGAAGCAGCCGGAGTCTGGGGACCGGGATGGTCTGCAAGCCGCCCGGAAGGTCCGGAAATCCTCCATGGGGCAAAGCGAGGGGGTTTCGGAAGGTCAGGAGGGCAAGCCCAGTGCCGGCAATGACGCAATGGATGGGGCTGGGACCCGGGGAAACCGGAAGACCGGTTCCATAATCCGTGATGAAGCCTCTCCGCCTAAGGTTAAAGCCCCAGGGTTGGAAGAAAAACTTGAGGCTAAGGCGGATTCGGATCTCCCACCGTCGGTTCGAAAACCGGATAACCATGGTTCCCAGATTTCCCCCTCGTCCCAAGTCTCCAAAAATGGGGGGAAGGCTCTCCCTGTGCCTGAAAGAGAATCTGGGCTCCAAGAAGATGCCGCCCGTTCCCAACAGGGGGTTACCCAGCCGGAGCAGATTCTGGCACACCAGGAAATGCCGCCATCCAGGATTTCCCAAAATACCAGGGGAGATGCTGGGTCAGTGACTCCCGATGCCTCCCGAGAACCAATTCAATCACATATCCTGCAAACCAAAAAGACCGATGCCCCGATTCAGCCCAAGGTCAGCGTTCTGGACCTGAGAACCGCCTCGGGACGGCTTAAAGCGCTCCGCCAGGAAATCCGGTTTGGAGCAGGGGTCGGTACCAATATGCGTTCCGGTATGTCTCCCTCATCCCCACGGTTACCCATGGAGACCCAGGGGATCGGAATGACCAGAGGGGGGCTCGGTCAGCTTGGTACACCGGTAATCCCGGGACAGCAGGCTGCTGTATCCTTTGAAGGCAATTTTGGAAGCCCTGTGGTACCCGAGGCTAATACCGGTGTCCTCGGTGAGAGTCTCATTCCCCTGAGAGGATGGATGTCCGCCGGGCAGGAGACGGTATTGAAGGGCCAACCCAAGAGCCCCATGGATCGGTTGTGGGGTAGGGGCATAAGCGAAGCTGCCCTGACTGATTCCAGTAGACAGGACTCTTCATTGTTGAGCCGGGAAGCCACGAGTCGTGAAAGGAGTGTTAACCAGGTGCAGCAGAGTGTGGTGCAGAATCAACCCGGGCATGCCGCACCAGGGACCCTAGGGACCAACATTGCGGATCCCGAGTCGGCGAAACAAGCCTTCACCTCCTATTTGCAGGGAGCAGGCGCCTACGATCTTGTGAGAAGCGCGAAATTCGTACTGAAGGATGACAACCGCGGAGAAATCAAACTCATCCTCAAGCCGGAAGAACTCGGAGAGGTAAAGATTTCCCTTTTTCTTACGGATAATCGTATAGAAGGTTCGGTTTCTGTCGAAAATGAAGGAGTACAGCAGGCATTTAGCCAGAGCATGGAATCCCTTCGCAAGGCTTTTGCTGAAAGCGGATTTGATGTACTGGGTTTTGATGTTGTGGTAGGTGACGCACCGGAGAAGAAGGGTGAAGAGCCTCGAATAGCACAGACGGGGAATACCCAAGAACCCTACACCATGCAGATAAATCTACAGGTATAGGGAGGAGAGAGGAATGACTGAAGTTAATCAGATAAACGGTACCAACTATGCTGCATTAGCCGAGACGCGGAAAACGGTAACAGTCCGGGGTAATGAGATCCCCAATACCCTGAGCGAGTCGGAACGGCAGTGGGCGGACCAGGCTGTCCGGGCGTCTAACATCGCCCTGCAGACCGATGGCAGGAAGATAAACCAGACCATGGGTAAGGATGATTTCATGAAAATCCTCATTACCCAGCTGCAGAACCAGGATCCTACTAAGCCCATGGAGGATAAGGAATTCATCGCCCAGATGGCTCAATTCAGTTCTCTTGAGCAGATGACCAATCTCAGCCAAAACTTTGAGCGGTTATCGGGAATGCTGACCTCCGGTCAGGCCTTGTCGGTCCTCGGCAAGGATGTGGAAATTGTCGTGGGCGAGCAGGTGGTGAACGGGACAGTAACCGAGATCACCAATGGATCCTATCCCCAGGTCTTGGTGGACGGAACCTATTACGATTTTAGCCAGATAGAACGGGTAAGGGAACAGCAAGGAGGAACTACACTATGATGCGATCACTGTATGCCGGTGTTTCAGGACTGCAAAATCATCAAACCCGGATGGATGTAATCGGTAACAACGTAGCAAACGTTAATACCACAGGGTTTAAGAAGGGACGGGTTAACTTCCAGGATTTGCTTTCCCAGACCCAGGCAGGGGCTGCGCGGCCCAATGAGCGGATCGGCGGGGTCAATCCGAAGCAGGTTGGTCTCGGTGTAAACATTGCCTCCATCGATACCATTCATACCCAGGGTTCCCTTCAGACCACCGGGGTTAAAACCGATGTCGCCATCCAGGGTGAAGGGTTTTTCATCTTCCGGGACGGGGATCAGAGCCTGTACTCCCGTGCGGGAGCCTTTTCCCTGGACGCCGAGGGAACCTTGGTTAATCCCTCCAATGGAATGCGTCTCCAGGGCTGGCAAGCCCAGACCGTGGACGGGCAGACCTTCGTTAACCCCAGCTCCGAGATCGGAGACTTACGGATTCCCATCGGAAGTAAGGATCCGGCCAAGGCCACCAGCGAGGTGTTTATTGCTAGTAACCTAAATAAGCTAACCCCGACAATTCCGGCGGATAACCCATCAGCCGAAGCCGTCCGGGCGGGAACATGGCAGACCAGCTATGAGATTTTTGATCCCTTCGGGGGAAATCTCCGTTTGGAAATAGACTATACCCGGGCACCGGAAGATCAGGGTGCAAATCTCTGGCAGGGCACCATGCGGCTGGTAGATCAGGATGGCAACGAGGTGCCTGCCCAGTTATCCGTGGGAGGAACCGCGAACGGCGACGGAGATAATACCTTCCTGATACAGTTTGATAACTTCGGAACCCTGGAAAGCCTCCAGAATGCAGCGGGCGGAATTGATAATGTTGACGATTTACAGATTCAGGTGCAGTTTCAGGTGCCGGAAACCGCAATTCCGGATGTAGTTGATCCCGAAGAGGTTAACCCGGCCTTTATCGGTGCCCCCGGCGATCCAATCACCCAGACATTCAATGTGAATCTCGGTGAGGTGGGAAGCTTCACGGACTCAACCACCCAGTTTGCCAGCGAGAGCAGTAACAAGATCAAACGTCAGGACGGCTATACCATGGGGTATCTCCAGGATTTTCGTATCGACCAGAGCGGAACGGTTACGGGAATCTTTTCCAACGGCACAAATCGGGCCTTGGGGCAGATCGCCCTAGCTAGCTTTGTAAATCCCGGGGGATTAGAGAAAGCAGGTGAAAACAATTACGTGGTTACCATCAACTCCGGCGAGGCGGACATTGGTCCCAGCGGTCAGGCTGGGAAGGGTAAGTTCATAGCTGGTGCGCTTGAGATGTCGAACGTGGATCTTGCTACGGAGTTTACGGACATGATCGTTACCCAACGCGGGTTCCAATCAAACTCCAAGACCATACAGACGAGCGACCAAATGCTCCAAGAACTGCTTACCCTCAAGCGATAATCTAGAATAAGGCCTGGAGGATAGCCGTGGTACCAGTGACAAAATTGAATGGTGTACTATACTATGTGAACCCGCACCAGATTGAATATATTGAGAGCAATCCCGATACAACCCTGGTCATGCTGTCGGGTAAACGGCTGATTGTGAAAGAAAGCTACGAAGATATTTTTCAGCGCATAGTAGACTACCGCAGGCTTATCGGAGCCTTTAAAAACGAGGAGTAATCTTACATGGATCTGGGAACAGTCGTTGGAATGATAGTCGGTTTTGGCATGGTGGTATTCGGTATCTTTACCGGTGGGGTAGGTATCGGATACTACATTGATCCGGGCTCTGTTCTCATTGTAGTCGGCGGTTCTATCGGGTCCATGCTTATTTCTGCACCCCTGTCCCGAACCCTCGGCCTGGGACGTTACTTCGGCATTCTTCTAAACACCCCAAATTACCAGGAGGCCAAGGTCATAAACGATCTTGTCGCCTTTGCCGAACGGGCACGCCGGGAAGGTCTGCTTGCCTTGGAGGACAACCTGGAAGAGGTTGAAGATGAGTTTATGCGGAAGGGGATTCAGCTGGTGGTGGACGGGACAGACCCCGAGATTATCAAAAACATTCTGTATACCGAGCTGAATCAGATAGATGAACGCCACCAGGACGGCATTGAGTATTTCGGGAACTGGGGCTCCCTTGCCCCGGCATTCGGGATGATCGGAACCCTTATCGGACTCATTGCCATGCTGGCAAACCTAGAAGACCAGGCGGGCATTGCACAGGGTATGGCTACGGCCCTGATAACAACCCTGTACGGATCCATGATGGCGAATATATTCCTCCTGCCCTTCAGGAACAAACTCACCGACCGAAATAAGTACGAGATGAGGCAGAAGGAGATTGTTATTGAAGGGATTCTTTCCATTCAGAGCGGGGACAACCCCCGTATTCTCCTTGAAAAACTGTTAAGCTTCCTTCCTCCTGGCGAACGAGAGCCCATCAAGGCCGAATCCAGTCAGGCATAGGAGTGACCCATGGCTGAGCGTAAAAAGAAACAAAAATGCCCCGAAGGGGTGCCTGAATACATGCTTACCTACGGGGACATGGTTACCCTGTTATTGACCTTCTTTGTAATGATGTTCACCACTGCCACGGTGGACGGATACAAGCTTCAGCTTATTCTTGCAGCCTTCCAGGGGCTGGGTAATTTTGACGGCGGTAATACCCTGGCTGAAGGCAGGCTGGCTGAATTGGGCAACAATATAGAGAGTTTACCCAGTTTGCAAGCAGGGCGGAGTCTTGCCCAAGCACGGCGGCTGGCCGTCAGTCTTTTTGAACCCGAGGTAAAGGCGAATAAGGTTCGGATTACCGAGGATGAACGAGGACTGGTAATCTCTCTGGCCTCCGACGCCTTCTTTGATACCGCCAGCGCCCAGGTTAAAATAGAACAGACCCGGGATGTTCTGATAAAACTAGCCCAGCTCCTGAATAGTCCCGGGGTGGGAAACCGGCTGTTCAGAATTGAAGGCCATACCGATGACGAGCCCACCGACCCCAATGGACCCTGGCCTACAAACTGGCATCTGGGAATGGCCCGGGCATTAAACACCATGCTCTACCTCACGGAATTCGGAGCCCCGGAACCGCGCTTTCAGGTGATGACCTTCGGTGAATTCCGGCCCCTGGTTTCCAACCAAACCCCCGAGGGAATGGCGTACAACCGCCGGGTAGATGTAATCATTCTGACCGAGGGTAACCTCTGAGTACCCCTCTATCGGGCGGGCCTTACAACCTTTTGCGCACTACCCAAACGATTGGAACAATTCTGACGGCCACCCTACCCTGGGGCCGGATTCCGCCCCACCCTGGGATGCTCGAGGTCGTTACACCGTTGTACTCACCACCTCATCCTCCCCGCAGGAAGAAGCCGATTGGAGGAATCATCCAATCGTCACTATCTGTTTGAGGATGACAGGTATTTTCCGGTCAGCCGAGAAATTCCAAATTCCTCACTTGTCTTTTTATTGAATCTGCCGATATTCTTACTGTAACCCTGATCGGGATAATGGGAGGAGTTAGTCATGTCTGATGATTTTTTGGAAGGTGATGATGATGTCCTTTCCGCGGAAGGTGCTGGAGGGAAGGATGCAAAACAGAAGGTTGGCTTTCTTCCTGCGATAGTTATCCAGGTACTTAAGTGGGGCGCCATCATTCTGGGACTTATTATCCTGGTGGTAACCATCGTCATAGTCACTCTGAACATCCTCGGGGCAACCGGGCCTGGACAGGCGCGAACAGATATTACCGAGGATTACCAGCAGGATCTGCCGGTGTATTCCTACCATGCCTTGGATGAGCTGCGGGGAATCACCAGCGACGAGGTGCGTAGGACCTATGTCGTAGAGGTGCAGATTGGGTATGACGAGGGTGATGATGCCACACTGAACGAGATCCTGAAGCGTAAGGTACCCATGACGGATATTCTCTTAGGCTGGTTCAGCGAACAGACAGCCGCGTACCTACTAAATAACTCGAACCGCGAAGAAATCCGCAACAAGGTCAAGGCTCTGCTGAATCGAATACTCACCAGAGATATCAGGGAAGTGCGGTTTACGAAATTCCAAGTTTTGGAATTCTAGGGTAATGGTGATTCGAATGCTGCTGTTCTCAACCATCCTGGGTGGTGACGGGTGGACGACCCGCTATCCTTGCGGGGGTAGAGCTTCGCTTGAAAAACCACGGTAGGTGTGCAAAACTTAGGACTGAATATGAAAAGGGGAACCCGAGATGACTGAGGTTTTGTCCCAGGACGAAATTGACCAACTACTAACCGCGATTTCATCTGGGGATATCGATACAGAGGACGTTGCAACTCACAGTGAAAGCTCTAATCGTAAGATAAAAATTTACGATTTCAAGCGACCGGATAAGTTTTCTAAGGAACAGATCAGAACTGTGTCCATCATGCACGAAACCTTCGCCCGGTTAACCACCACCTCCCTTTCAGCCAATCTGCGGAGCCTGGTCCAGGTCCATGTTGCCAGCGTAGACCAGTTGACCTACGAGGAGTTTATCCGATCCATCCCAAACCCCACGACCCTGGCGGTAATAAATATGGATCCCCTTAAGGGGTCTGCAATCCTGGAAATTGATCCAGCCATAACCTTTTCCATCATTGACCGCCTCTTCGGTGGAAAGGGTGAGGGAACCAAGGTAACCAGGGATCTCACCGATATTGAACAGTCCGTCATGGAGGGTATCATTGTTCGGATTCTCGGTAACATGCGGGAAGCCTGGAGCCAGGTTATCGATCTTCGGCCCCGGCTGGGTCAGATAGAAACGAATCCCCAGTTCGCCCAGATCGTCCCCCCTACAGAGATGGTCGTTCTGGTAACCCTGGAGACGAAGGTCGGCGATGTGGAGGGGATGATGAATTTCTGTATCCCCTATCTTACCATCGAGCCTATAATTTCAAAGCTTTCCGCCCAATACTGGTATAGCTCGGTACGCCGCGGTACCACCACTGAAAACCTTAATACCCTTCGAGATCGCCTCTCGGCAATTGAGGTTGATGTGGTAGCAGAAATCGGGCGATTGCAGCTCACAATGCGGGATGTGTTATCCCTGAGGGTGGGGGATGTCATTCGTCTACAGAACGTGCGGATAAGCGATGCTATGTCTCTGAACGTTGGAAATAAAACAAAATTCCTATGTAAACCCGGATTGATGGGTAAAAAACTGGCCGTACAGATTATTAAACAGATTAAAGGTCCGGACGCCGATGAATTTGAGGAATTGGCAGCAGAGGTCGATGAGGTTTAACCGGATTATGCCGATGATAGAGGCAACCGAAGGAGTAAAAGAATGAGTGATGGATCCCTCTCTCAAGATGAAATTGATGCATTGTTGCAGGGTTCTACCGGAATGGATTTGGAAGAACCGAAACCTGCAGGTTCTGACGGATTAAGTGATCAACAGGTTAAGCAGTTTATCTCTATCATCCAGGGAACCGTAGATACTCAAGGCTCGAATTTTGCTATGCTACTTGGCAAATCCGTAACCATTGGAGCCCCTAAATCCGAGCAGCTTAGCAAGGCTGAGCTAGCCGGCGGTTTGGAAGATGGCGGCGTACAACTCCATCTGGATCTCGAGGACGGAGTAGACGGCAGTCATGGCTACCTGATCAGCAAGGAGACGGCCCTCGGTATAGCCGGACCCATGATGGGTCTGGATGGGGTGGATCTGGACGATGCCGCCATGAATGCCCTGCAGGAGGCGTTTTCAAACCTCTCCGGACCAGTGGTTACCGCTCTCTCGGATTCAACAGGGAAGAGTTTTATGACTCAACCTCCCGAGGGCGAGGAATTCACCGGAAGGCCAGCCGTCCGGGGACAGAAGTTCTTACGGATTGCCTACCCGCTGAGTATCGAAGGCAACGATGCAGGTACCATCTACCAGTATTTTGAGCTTCCAGCTGTCGCTTCCATGCTGGAGAAGGGAAAGTCTGGGGGATCCTCTTCCAATGATCCCCTGAGTCAAGCCATGAATATGCAGAATCAAAGTATGCCCGATATGTCCGGCCTTGAAGGATGGGGCATGTCAGGGGGAGGCGCCCAGGGAGGCGGTCAGGCCATGCAGGGTAACGGCGCCTCGGTTCAGTCCGTGCAATTTCCGAGCTTCAACCAAGGTGCCCAGGGCCAAGGTGAGCAGGGTAACATCGGTCTACTCATGGATGTCTACATGGAGATGACCGTAGAATTAGGACGAACCAAGCGCCTGATTAAAGACATCCTTGGAATGGGTGAAGGGACAATCATTGAATTAGACAAGCTTGCCGGTGAGCCAGTGGACATTTTGGTCAATCATAAGCTCATTGCCCGAGGAGAAGTAGTAGTAATTGATGAAAATTTCGGTGTTCGTGTCACTGAGATCATTTCTACTATGGAAAGAATTAATAATATGACGTAGAATAGTGTAAAGATACTGGAACAAGGGTGACTGCAGATCACCCCCGGTAAAAGGGAGGGGAACACTGAAACGCTACGCCATTGTTGCGTTGGCGCTTGCCTGGGGTTTGGGAGCCCTGGGTGCTGTGTTCGGACAACAGACATCGGAATCTACAGGCTCAACCCTTGGGGAAGGAGCTGGTGCTGTACAGTCGAACCAGGCGCAGAACAACGCTGTTACGGATCCCAATTCCAATCAGAATGAAATCTCAATCTCAAACACGAGAGGTGCCTCCGGGTCAGGGAACTATGTACCCACTGATGAGGAGAGTCTGGCCTTCCCCGGGGAGGATGCCGAGGATGTGCAGCCCGGAGAGGATGAAGACTCCTCGGCATACCAGGCAATTGGATTAAGCGATGTCATCAGGATGGTCCTGGTCCTGGTTCTGGTCATCTTGGTTATCTACGGTTTGTATTACCTGCTCAAGCGCCTCAACAAGCCTCAGAAATCCGAATCAGGTATGATTGCCCTTCGAGAACAGACCTCCCTGGGTGGATCTCGAAATCTATATCTGGTGGAGGTCGGGAACCAGATTTTCCTGTTGGGGGCAAGTGATTCGTCCTTCCAACTCTTAACCGAAATCACCGATGACGAAACCAAGCAAGAAATAATTCTCAATTCCCAAAAAAACCAGGCAGACCAGGGGCGCAGTTTTTCCGCCTTGCTCTCCCGGTGGCTGCCCGGTGGAGCCGCCCAAACCCCGGATGGGGAGGTGAAACCCCCGCACCAAGACCAGAAACAAGGATACGATTTTTTACAAAACCAACGCGAGAGGTTAAAAAAATGGTAGGTCCAAAACGCTTTATACTTATTGCGATGGGACTCTTCCTGCCCCTTATACCTACCCTCGGTCAGACCATTGATGATACCGGTTTGAGTGCTGTTTCGCCTGAGTTGATCTTGCAGGGAGGGGAGGAATTGCCTCTTCCTTTCTTCGACCTATCCGTCAGGCAGCCCCAGGGGAACCAGGAGGTGGCCCTGGCAGTCCAGCTCCTCCTAGTGTTGGCTGTGTTATCCCTTGCTCCGTCCATTATTATTCTGACTACCAGTTTTCTACGCATCGCTATCGTCTTTGATTTTATCAAACGGGCTATCGGGCTTCAGCAGGTTCCTCCGACTCAGGTGCTCATGGGGGTCGCTCTCTTTCTAACCATATTTATCATGTGGCCCACCTTTAGTGCAGTCTATGAAAATGCCTACCAGCCGATGGCGAATGAGGAGATCGGCATAGAAGAGGCGTATACCCGGCTTGAAGGGGAATTTAGGGTATTTATGTACCGCCAGATGCGCAACAGTCCGGATTCCATCCGGTTGTTTATGCGCCTCTCGGATCTGCCTCGACCGGAAAACCTGAGCCAGGTTCCCACCCATGTACTTATACCGGCCTTTGTCTTAAATGAGATGACCGTGGCCTTTAAAATCGGAATTTTACTTTTCATCCCCTTTATCATCATCGACATGGTGGTTTCCAGCACCCTCATGTCCATGGGAATGATCATGCTTCCACCGGTCATGATAAGTATGCCTTTTAAGTTGATTCTGTTTGTTCTCGTGGACGGTTGGACGCTGTTAACCCAGCAGCTCGTGGCAAGCTTTGGATAGGAGGAAGATCTAATGGACATGGGTACGGCAGTTACAATTCTACGCGGCGGCATATTTCAGATCCTGATTCTCTCAGCACCGATGCTGCTTATCGGGATGGCCGTGGGGCTGATCATTTCAATCTTTCAGGCCACCACCTCTATTCAGGAGCAAACCCTTACCTTCGTACCCAAAATTGCCGCCATTCTCATCGTGCTTATGTTTTTCGGACCTTGGATGATCGGAACGCTCATGAACTATACCGTGGCATTATTCAGTCAGATACCAGGTATGGTACGGTAAAAGAGGATAGGAATGAATTGGAATGAGATTCTAGAACAAGCACCTCAGTTCTTTCTCATTTTCGCACGTATCTTTGCCTTACTCTCCGTCGCCCCTCTGGTGTCATCCTCCGGGATACCCGGTTTGGTGCGATCCGCTCTGGCCCTGATGACCAGCTTTGTTGTCTTCCCTGTGGTGACAGCCAGCAGCCAGGTTATAGTAACCGGGATCAGTCTGCTCTGGATTGCCCTTCTCATCGGAGAAATTCTGATCGGACTAATCTACGGCTTCCTAATCCAACTGGTCTATTCCGCCTTTCAAACGGCGGGGCAATTTTTCTCCATGCAGATGGGGTTCGGTGCGTCCCAGGTTTTCGATCCCCTGGCCCAGGTTGAGGTTCCCCTTATGGGCCAATTCTTTAACCTCGCTGCGATGTTCATCTTTCTCACCACCCAGGGGATGCAGAAGCTGTTCATCGGGGGAATCCAGTACAGCTTCCGTACCATCCGCGCCCAAGACTTTCTGCTGATACGCGAGGGCTTAATGTCTGCCCTGGTAGGAAGTGTGGGAAAGTTATTCCAGCAGGCCCTAGTTCTGTCTTTCCCAATCCTGGGTACCCTCTTTTTGGTGAGCCTTACCATGGGGCTGCTGGCCAAGGCTGCTCCCCAGATGAACCTCCTCATGCTTGGATTCCCCATTGCTATCTTTGTTGCCTTCATGGTGATTTTCATAGTCCTACCCCCCCTCATGGATACCTTTGGCAGTTTAATCGAGGACGCCTTTCGAACCGCGAGCTTCCTGCTCCGGATCCCATCGGAGGTCACGCCATGATGGTGAGCTTATCGGCAAGACCCTGCCCTGCAAACGGTATTCGACCCCGGATTTCCCTTGAGATTCTGAATGAAGACTTTTTCCGTGCCATGGATTATCAGTGGTTCGCCGCTGAAGATGAGGGCCGGACCGAAGACCCTACGGAGCATAAGAAAAAGAAGGCCCGTGAAGAGGGAAAGGTTGCGAAAAGCCCGGATGTTACCAGTGCTATTATTCTGATATTTGCCATAATAACCTTTTCGGTGGCCGGTCAGTATTTTGTAAACACTATGGGAGAGATGGTCAGGTACTATCTCCGATTGGCAACCGAGGTGGATGTGGTAACCGACCGGGTACTGGATCGAGCGTTTATCTCGTTTTTTATCCGGTTAGTAGCGCCCATCGCCCTCGTATGCTTCGTAGCAGCCTTGGCGGGCAACCTGATGCAGGTTGGGTTTTTATTCACTACCAAACCCCTTAAGCCTGACTTTAAACGGATCGCTCCGAATTTCGTTAATTTTTTCAAGCGGGCCCTGCTATCCACCGAAGCGCTTTATAATCTCTTTAAATCCATTGGGAAGATTATCATCATTGCAACCATTGCGATTTTGAACATTCAAGGCAGCTTCAATAAGCTTCTGCAGCTCATGAAAGTCAGTTTTATGCAGAGCTTTCAGCTTATCGCCCAGATTGCCTTTTCGATGGTGCTGCAAACCGCCATCGTCCTTCTGGTATTATCCCTATTCGATTACCTTTTTCAGCGCAAACAGCACCTGGATTCCCTCAAAATGACAAAGCAGGAGATCAAGGAAGAACGGAAAACCTATGAGGGTGATCCCCTAGTAAAGAGCCGGCTTCGTCAGCGGATGCGGGAAATCCTTTCCCAGAACATGATGCAGCAAATACCCAATGCTGATGTGGTCATTACAAACCCGACCCATTACGCCATTGCTCTGGAGTATAAGATGGACTCCATGCAGGCTCCCATGGTTACGGCGAAGGGAGTGGATACCATTGCCCAGCGTATCAAGCAACTTGCCTTTGAGCATGATGTTCCGGTTATAGAAAACAGACCCCTGGCGAGGGCCCTCCATGCCGAGGTTGACCTGGGCGATGTCATCCCCGAGCGCTACTACGAGGCTGTGGTCGCTGTCTTCAAGGAAATTTACCGAATGAACAAAAAGAAGGAGGCTGTATAGTGAGTGATATACCGTCAATGCTCGGATCTGCCTTCTTAAAGGACCGTAGCGATGCCCTGGTAGCTGTGGGAGTGGTGGTTGTGGTCATGATGCTTATCATCCCATTACCCACCGTACTATTGGACTTGTTTCAGTCGTTTAACCTCATAATCACCCTGTTGATCCTATTAATTGTGCTCTACACCCAGCGGGCTATGGACTTTTCGATTTTTCCGACCATTTTGTTGGTGTCCACGGTCTTTTCCCTTGCATTGAATGTTTCCAGTACGCGTCTCATTCTTGCCCAGGGCAGTGACTTCGGCGGACAGCTAGTACGTGCCTTCGGGAACTTCGTTGTTGGTACCGAGGGTACCCAGGGGCTCGTGATCGGAATTATCATTTATATTATTGTCGTGGCTGTACAGTTCCTGGTTATTACCAAGGGCGCTACCAGGGTTGCCGAGGTTGCAGCACGATTTACCCTGGATGCCCTCCCGGGAAAACAGATGGCCATAGACCAGGAGTATTCTTCCGGTCTGATAACCGAGGCCGAGGCTCAAAAACGTAAAAGCGATCTGCAAAAAGAGGTAGACTTCTACGGTGCAATGGACGGAGCAAGCAAGTTCGTTCAGGGGAACGTTACCGTTGGAATCCTCATAACCGTCATAAACATCGTCGGCGGAATGATTGTCGGCATGACACTCCACGGTGAAACCCTGGACGTTGCGGTCAATACCTATATCTCCCTAACCATCGGCGACGGCTTGATTTCCCAGTTTCCGGCCCTCCTGGTATCTACTGCGACGGGTCTCATTGTTACTCGTTCTATCTCAGACGGTACATTCGGAAGTGATGTGACCCAACAGTTCAGTAGACAGGGCAGGGTGTATTGGATTGCCGCCATTTTTCTCCTCGTTCTTTCCTTCCTGCCGGGCTTCCCCTGGTACGTACTGCTTCCCATGTCAATTGCATCTGGATTCCTTGCCTACCGGCTCAACCGAAGAGAGGTACGGAGAGAGGCTGAGGGGGTTATGGGTAAAAAATCGGAAGAAGAGCAGGCTGCCGCCGATCAAAGCAATGAAATCTCCCCTGTTGCCCCTCTGGATCCGATCAGCCTGGAGCTTGGGTACGGCCTGGTACCCCTGGTTGACAAGGATCAGGGTGCCGAACTTCTTGAACGGATAACAAAAATCCGCCGGGAGTCTGCCCTGGACCTGGGGCTCGTGGTTCCCCGAATTCGGATAATTGACAACATGCGGTTAGACCCCGCGGAGTACTGTCTTAAAATACGAGGTGTCGAGGTAGGCCGGGGGATGCTGCGGATGGGCATGTACTTATCCATTAATCCCGGAGGTGTAACCGAAGAAATCCCCGGTGAAAAAACCAGGGATCCGGCCTTCGGCTTACCAGCCCTGTGGATATCCGAGGACCAGCGTGATCGGGCGGAGCGTTCTGGATACACCGTGGTCGATCCGCCCTCCATTATCGCCACCCATCTAACTGAACTCATTAAGCGGCATGCCTCGGAAATTCTTGGAAGGCAGGAGGTGAAGGCAATCCTGGACACCTTGAAAAAGGATTATTCGGCTGTGGTAGAAGAAATCCAGGGGGTACTAGGTATAGGCGAAGTGCAGAAGGTGCTTCAAGGGTTATTGAGAGAACAGGTGAGTATTCGGAACATGGTGGCGATCTTGGAAACCCTGGCCGATTATGGCAAACTTACGAAAGATTTATCATTTCTCATTGAGAAAACCCGGCAGGCTCTGGCTCGGCAAATCACCATGCAATACGTGGATGAACAAAAGACCCTCCACGTGATTACCCTGGAACCGAGCCTAGAGCAGTCCATCATAGATTCGCGGTTAGAAACGGCGGGAGGAGTTGTATCCGGGTTACCTCCGGATGAACAGAGAAGGTGGATTAACGGGGTGTTGAACACCGTCAGAAGTGTCCAGGAGCAGGGGTATTACCCCATCATTCTATGCCAAGAAGCAGCACGGCCCCTGGTCAAGGAAAGCACGAAGCGGGATTTACCGGATTTGATTGTACTTTCAGTACCGGAAATCATTGATGAAATTAGAGTAGAAGGCATTGCAGAGATACAACTATGAGAAGTGGAGTAATGGGTAGCAAAAACGAATTTTTTATCGAGCAGGGATCAACCTACCGAGAGGCGGTTGACCGGGTTCAAAGCAGATACGGAAGCCGCGCGAAAATAGTAACCACCCGACAGGCGAAAACCGGGGGGTTCCTGGGTATGTTCCAAAAGGATGTTGTAGAAATTCAAGGCTATATTGCAAATGAACCGATTACAAAACGGCCGAACCCGGATCTGGAAGAGGAGAAGCGCAGGATTCTAGAAGCTGCGAAACGGGATAACCAACAATCCATGGAGGAGCTCCTCAAAGAGTTTCGTGAATTGAAGCAATCCCTGGCGCGTTCTCCCGGGGAATCCCAGTCCCAGACTTCTACCCAGGTTGAACATCCTTCCATCGGTAAAATTCGCGAGCTTCTAATGGCAAATGAGTTCAGTCCAACCTTTACCAGGGAAATCACCACAAGAATGCGCCGGGATCTCAGTGTGGAAACCCTAGATCAGTTTGAGAGCCTGCAAACAACCATAGCCCTCTGGATTGGGGAGATGGTTTCAGTCCATACCCCCCGGCAGCCGGAACGGCCGAATATCTTCGTTTTGGTCGGACCGACTGGGGTGGGCAAAACCACGACCATTGCAAAACTAGCCGCCATGTACCGTTTGGGAATACACACCCGAGGAAAAAGCCAGGACGTTCGGATTCTTACCATAGATAACTATCGTATCGGCGCCCGTCAGCAGATAGAGACCTACGGGGAGATCATGGAAATTCCCGTCTCAGCTGTGGAATCTCCCGGAGATCTCCGGAAGTACTTGGACATATACCATGATGCAGACATAATATTCATTGACACCATTGGAAAAAGCCCGAAGGATTATGAGACACTGGGGAAGATGCGGAGCCTGCTTCAGGGGATCGGTACCACTGCCGAGGTCCATCTGGCCATGAGCGCCACCACGAAATACTCCGATATGCTGGAAATATCCCAGCAGTTTGAACCCTTTGGGTACCAATCTGTTATTATCACAAAAATGGATGAAACAAACCGGGTAGGTAGTATAATATCCGCACTCTGGGAAAAGCATAAAACGGTGAGTTATGTTACCACCGGTCAAAATGTACCCCACGATATTCAGGGGGCCCATGTATTGCGGCTACTGCTCAGTCTCGACGGTTTTAAACTGGACCGGACTGTACTGGAAGATTCATTCGGCATACTAGAAACGGAGTAACATATGGCAGATCAGGCAGAAGCGTTGCGGGAGATAATGAGGCAAAATCCCCAGGTCGGTAAATCGCGAACACGTATTATTACCATCGCCAGTGGAAAGGGCGGTGTGGGGAAAACCAACCTCTCCACCAACCTTGCTCTCGCCTATGCTAAGCTGGGCAAGAAGGTCATCCTCATGGATGCTGACCTCGGGTTGGCGAATGTGAACGTCGTTTTGGGCATCATCCCAAAATACAATCTCTACCACCTCATCCGGAAGCAGAAAACCATGAAGGAAATAATTATGGATACAAACTATGGGATCCAAATTGTTGCCGGGGCGAGCGGGTTTTCTAAAATTGCGAATCTTTCCGAGGATGAACGGCAAAACTTCATAAAGGAGCTCACCGAATTATCTTCTGCGGATGTCATTATCATAGATACCTCAGCAGGGGTCTCTAACAACGTGCTCTCCTTCATCGCTGCTGCAGATGAGGCAATAATCGTAACCACTCCGGAACCAACTGCCATAACCGACGCCTACGGAATTATAAAAATCATTGCAACAGAAGTAGAGAGCATGAGTCTTGGACTGAAGCTCATAGTAAACCGGGTAAAATCCGTCACCGAGGGCAAGAAGGTTGCGGAACGGGTTATTAATATAGCCAGTCAGTTTTTAAACCTCCGGGTCGATTACCTTGGCTACGTGTACGATGATCCCGTGGTGCAGCAATCGGTCCTTAAACAGAAACCCTTTACTGTCGTTGACCCTAAAGGAAAGGCCAGCGCCTGCGTACACCAGATAGTTTCTCGGCTTGAGAAGGTCGAGTATAAGGAAGGCGGCGGAATCGGGCAATTTTTAAAGCGCCTCTTTGGAGCTCAGGGCTGAACCCTGGAAAAGAAATCGTTTTTGGAATGGGAGACCAGAACCCCAGACTTTGGCTGGTCTATTCGCCGGTAAACAGTTACAATGGAATGGAGAGATGAAAGGATACCTAAAAACTGGGACAGTAGTAGCCGCCGCATTTTTTGTTATAGCCTTCATCCTCGGGCTGCTTTCCGGAAACGGTTTCGGTGTTATACTTCTGCGGGCTCTACTCTCAGCTGCAGTAGCCGGCGGTGCCGCCGGGGGCGTACATTTGTTATTAGCCCATTTTGTGCCTGAATTATTCGCGGAGGGTGATTCTAATGACAGGATCTCGGATATTGGTTCGGACCTCGTTCAGGGGGCTCCCAATCCCGGTCCTGGCAGTAATGTAAACATCGTCATCGATGATGAGCAGGATTCCGAAGAGTTCGATACCCAGGGTGCGGAATCCACCCCACAAAAGCCTCGCCATCAGGCTTCGGAATTAGAGGAGATGGTTGAAGAGGTTGCTGAGGACTCTGATACGGTTACAGAGATTGCTGATGAAGCTCCCGAAGAATCCGGTTTTGATGAGGAGGCCTTCTACAGCGGTGTAGATAGTCTGCCAGATATATCCGGATTCGAAGATAGCTTCAGTAAGAGTGTCGGACTTTCATCGGAGGAAGAAGACAGTGGTTCCGGGGATGTAGAAGATTCCGTTTCTGGTGGTTCACCATCCCAGGGTTCGTCTTCTTCGAGTCAGCATGGCGATATGGATCCCGTTATGATTGCCCGGGCTATTCAAACTGCACTAAAGAAAGAAAAGTAAGGAACCGGTATGGCTGAACAGCTCATGACAGAAAAAGAGGAACAGGACCTCTGGCGTGACTATAAAAAACGACGCGATCCGGCTATTCGGGATGCTCTCGTGCGGCTGTATGCCCCGTTGGTAAAATACGTAGCCGGTAAGGTCGCAGTAGGTATGCCCCAGAACGTGGAGTTTGATGATCTTGTGGGATACGGTGTATTCGGCCTGTTCGACGCTATTGAGAAGTTTGATCCAGAAAAACATGTAAAGTTTAAAACCTATGCGGTTACTCGGATACGGGGTGCTATTTTTGATGAGTTACGTTCCATTGACTGGGTGCCCCGGTCCGTTCGCCAAAAAAGCAGGGAGGTTGAAGATGCAATCCGGCGGTTGGAATCCTCCCTGGGACGAGCGGCAACCGATGAAGAGATAGCCAAAGAACTTGGTATGTCCTCCAAGGAGTTTGAAAAGACTATGATGAAGGTATCGGGAACCTCCATCATGAGTCTGAACGATGTGTGGTACACAGGCGATGATAACGATAAGGTTTCCATCGCAGACAGCATAGAAAGCCCCCACTCGATGAATCCCGATACAATAGTCGAAAAAGATGAAATTCGTAGAGTCATCGTGCAGAGTATCAAAGAACTGCCTGATAAGGAAAAAAAGGTACTAGTTCTATACTACTACGAGGATCTCACTCTTAAAGAAATTGGGAAGGTTCTTGAGGTAACTGAATCGAGAGTTAGTCAGCTCCACACCAAGGCCATTGCACGGTTAAAAGCAAAGCTGACGAATATCCGCAAGGGGATTATGTAGGACCGGGGAGGATCATGGTTTCTTTCAACGAAATACAGCAATACATGAAAAATCGCTTGGAAGAAGACAGGGGCCAACGATATGTGAATGTTTCCGGAGAATCCCTTGCCGATGCCTTGCAGCAGGCCTCCATCGAGTTGAGTCTCCCGGTAAAGGCTATTGAGTATGAAATCTTGGATGGGGGGAGCAAAGGATTCATGGGGGTAGGGAAAAAACCCACCCTTATCCTAGCCTATCCAGGAGCAAAGGCTGCTGCTGAGGCGGAAGCAGCAGATTTTGAAGACTTTACCTTCGATAAACAACAACAAGAATCCAGGGATGGTCAGTTCTTCCTTCGACGGGATGAAACTGGTGTACTTCTCAAGGTAATACCACCCCAGAACGGCGGTATAAAGGTTAACGAAAAGCATGTACTCGAAGCCATCCTGGAGCGCCACCACGGCGATTTTGACCGAAGCCTCGTTTCTAAAATCTGTAAGCGTGCCGAGGGCGACTTCATCAAGATTGCCGAGATAGACCGGGATCCAACGAACGATGCACTTCTCAATTTTGAGCTTGCAGAGATGGAAATGAAAGCCTTTATAACCATCCGACAACCAGGTCCCGGTGGGGTGGATCCCGATGCAGAACGAATTACCGGGTTTCTCCGGGCAAATAATATCGTTTTCGGATACCTCGATGAGGCCATCCAGTCGCTGGTGGATAATCCGGTGTACAACCAGCAGATCCTGGTGGCAGAGGGACAATCCCCGGTGAATGGTGAGGATGGAAAGATCATCTATAATTTTGAAAAAGAAACCGATAAAATCCGGCTCAGAGAAATAGACGGCAAGGTAGATTACAAGGAACTGAATAAAATAAACAACGTTGTTGAGGGACAGGTTCTCGCAAAGGTGATTGCACCCAAACGTGGGGTTCCAGGCCATACCGTTACCGGAAAGCTGCTCCCGGCTCGGGATGGTAAGGCCGTGACCCTGGAGGTCGGCAATAATGTGAGGCTCAGTGATGATAAAACCCAAGCCATAGCCTCAGCTAACGGCCAGGTACTGCTTCTCAGCGGAAAAATCAGCGTTGAACCCATCTATGTGGTCAACGGGAATGTTGACCTAAAGAGCGGGAATATTCTGTTCCTCGGTTCGGTGGTTGTGAAAGGGAATGTCGAAGATGGATTTGCTGTAAAGGCGGCGGGTAACATCGAGATTCTCGGGAGTGTCGGTAAATGTGAGCTCGACGCTGAAGGCGACATTGTGGTTCGTCAGGGAATAAATGGAAAATCCGCAGGCTTGGTGCGATCCGGAGGCTCCATCTGGTCGAAATTTTTGGAGAACTCCGAGGTTGAGTCCGGCGGGTATGTTGTTGTGAGTGACGGAATAATCAATTCCCAGATAACCTCGGATAAAAAAGTGATCTGTCGAGGAAAGCGGGCAAGTATCGTAGGCGGACATATTCGTGCCACCGAGGAGATAACAGCAAAAACCCTTGGGTCTGTAGCAGGAATGGAAACAGTCTTGGAGGTAGGGTATGACCCGAAAAGCAAAGCCCATCTCGAAGAACTACAGGAGCGGAGAAGCGAGGCTGAAAAGGCCCTGGAAGAGGTCCGGTTGAATCTTGCGACTCTGGAAAAAACCCTTAAACTGAAAAAGGAGCTACCCAAGGATAAACAGCGTTTTTACGATAACCTCCAAGAACAGGTCGGTGATCTTGAGCAGGAAATCATGGAGGTTTCCGAAGAAATTCAAACCACCGAGCGCCATCTCGCTCAACTCAAAAGCAGCGGAAGGGTCTCCGCCAGCGCCCGGGTCTTTCCCGGGGTCAAGGTTATAATCAAAGAAGCACCCCTTGAGGTACGCAATGAATTCCGTGCAGTCACCTTCGTGGCGGAGTCCGGAATGGTTAAGGTGACAAAATATGTGGAAAGCGATGATCAGGTTGAGTTGAACGCCATTACCGGTGGAGAGTAAGCATGTCCCTGCGGCCCATTGATTTACAGAACCTTTTCCTCCGGTTGAATCAGATCAGCAAGCAGCAAGCCGCAGCCCAGGAAGCAGCTGCCCACGCCCAGAGCGTTGAAGGTCAGGAACTTGAGGAATCGGCCAAGGCCAAACAAAAACGGGTCAGTAAACCAGACGAGATTCAGGAAGGCCCCGAACAATCTCACTTCGACGAAGAGTCCCCGGAAGAAAGCGGTCGGAGAAGGGGGACCGGTAGTAAAAACCGGAAGAAGGGTAAAGACTCATCCGATGAATCAGACGACTCCTTGTTCAAAGATCCTGATCTTGGAACCCATATTGATATATCCACCTAGATAGTGGTAAAGGTGCAGACATGGACTTTTTATTATTGTTGCTTCTAAATATTGCGACCATGGCGGTGCTTTATCTCATATTACGGCATAGGATACGCAAGGAATTTAACAGTACCAAATTCATTGATGACATGGAGCGTGAGGTAGGTGCCATCGTCACCGAAATGAATCAAACCACCGAACGGAACATTCAGCTTATCGAGCATAAATTGTCATCTTTACGGGAAGTATCAAAGCATGCAGAAGCATTATTGGTTCGTGGACGGGAAGAATTAGACCATCAAACCACCAAACTAGAGCGTTACCGAAACCTTGGGCGCAAGCACTCGGTTGTTCCCGCCACCCCAGCGGAGAACTCTGATTCCAGGGGCCCCATCCATCAAGGACAGCATCATCCGCAGCAGCGAACCACCCCAGGCTCAGGTAGTTCCTTGCCTGCGGAGATGGTTCAGGAACATTCACAGGTTCTTAAACAATCCGGCCCTTCCACCCAGCGGTCCAAGTCCGATGATAACAATCCACCCGGTGCTCAAAACCCAGAATCCAGGGAAGCCCGGAAGGCTCAGGTATTAACCCTGTATCACCAAGGCCAGGATCCCCAGCATATTGCTGAAACCACTGGATTCACCCTTGGAGAGATTGAGTTGATTATCGCCCTGATGCGGCGATAGCCCGATGAGGGGTGGATTGTTGGGATACGGTTCGAACAGGGAAAAAAGACAACCATGGAATTAAAAGAGCGGTTTATACAGGATATTTCGGGATTATTCTCCCAGCTGCGGCATCTATTGGACCATCAACAATTTGGTTCAGTAGATACGGTGCTGTTGCAGCAAAGTCACGCGTTAAAATCCCTGGCCCTTCAGGTTGGGGAACCCGGGCTTGCCAAACACATTCATACCTTGGAGGGGTTGCTACAAGGAATAATGAAGGGCATTGAGTCTCCGAGCTCCCAGGAAGTAGATCTGATTAACCGCCTTGAGCGGCAGTTCCTCATCGCGGCGGATCAGGTGGATCAGTTACGAAACGACCCATCCATGGGTTCCGGAAATGAATCATTACCAGGGGCGATTTCTTCTCCAGGGGGTGCAGGCATCCCTGGTGGGGATTATCAGGGCTGTACCTTGAACGATCCCATTCTCCGGACCCTTGTATCCCGCTTGGAGACTAACCTGGAGGGCATTTTCCGATTGATATCCCGGGGATATACCTGCTACACAGCCCTGTATTACCTATCTGCCGGCTCATCATCACCGAGATTTCAGCAGCTCAAAATCACCCTGGAACAACAATACCCCGTAGCACATACCAGCTTTCTGGCCCAGGAACGGTTCGCAGGGGTTGTGTTCTCTAGTCCCGTTGATCCCACCGAGGATTTAGGCGAGATTGTTGTCCCGGGAATATTTCTGGTAGAGATTCGGGCCATGAGCTACCAAGACTTGCTGCGGCACCGCCTCGGCATTGCTTTGGATCTACCCCTGAATACCGAACGGGAGGATCCTGGTGCCTTAGTGAAGCGGCTTTATTCTTTGGTACTGAACCAAAGCCGGTCATTGGGGAAGACGGTGCATCCACGAATTGTTGGCGAGTTGAACCTGGAAACCCATATCGCGGATACCGTGGAAGCAATACTCGGGCAGCTTGTATCCAATGCGCTGGAACATGGAATCGAATCCCTTGAAACCCGCCTTGCCCGGGGTAAGGATCCCGAGGGGCAGCTGACGGTGATCTTCCAACGCTTCATTCAAGAACACGTCATAATCCTGGAGGATGATGGCGGGGGTGATTCTACTGGTGACAGCCCGAAGAATCTACTCCAGGACTCTGATGGGGCCCCTGACACGCCGGTGGTGGGAGATGGTGAAAACACCGCTAGTTCCTTGACGGCAACCGGGGATCCTCCTAAGACCTCAGCAGGAAGGGCAACAATTCCCCAAGAGCCTCTATCCGGCCACAGTCTTGGCAAGGGAACGGTACAGTGGCAGGTTCAGACCCTTCTGCAGGGCAGCTACTCCTACACCAGCGAACCCCGTCGCGGTACCCGAATACGCATCGGAATTCCCCGCGCCCTGGGCAGTCTCCATGTCTTTCTCATTCGAGTAAAGGATCAGGCCCTGGCATTACCCATGGCCAGGGTCCTGGAACCCTTACACCGCCTAGGCTTAGCCAGACCACGCCGCATCTCAGCCCAATGGTTTGGTCTGTGGGAGCACCGACTCTTTCAGATTCTTGAATGTGAAAAGATTCTTGGGGATTCAATTGCCACCGGTCAAAGTCGGTTCCCCGCCATCCCCGGATCGGCCGGCCTACCCAGAGATCTGGACTTAGCTGAGAGTCCTCGGAGTCCACAATCCACTGGACAAACCTCCAAAGGCTATTATCCCGATTCAGCCGGATGTCGGCTCATGGTGCGTCCCGTACCGGAGCTTCAGGAGGAATCCATGGATCAGCCAAGCCTGCTTCTTTCCTGGGGAGCCGAATCGGCACGTATTCTACTCATTGATGAATTCCTTGGCTTAGAGGTCCTGGCGGCTGGTCCCCGGTATCACCAGACCGGTTCTGTCTACAGTCAACATACCCGTTCGTGGATTCCGGTAATTGCTGGATTCCTAAATTCCTGATTCCTAATTCTAATTCCAAAAGCGAGTTCTAGTGCCTAGGTACCGTGCGGTATAATTGGATACCTCAAACAGCTAGATCGCGCGCAGAAGGTTGTACACTACACCGGATATAGGGGAGCAATCAATGATTCCACCCATGGGCGGTGTCGCCGGGGTGCAAAGTTACAACCTTTTGCGCACTATAAAACCTTTACGCTCGAGGAACAGACTACTGTCATTACCGTTGGTGGGCATGTTAATCAGTCAATGACTGTCTCAAGTATTGTTTTTAGCCCTTGTACGAGCACTAGGTTTTTAGGTGTGCCTGATAGGCAACCCTGGCAATAAAAATTCTGTTGACACCCGGTGCAAAACTGTGCATATTGAATATACACAATATTACATCGGGGAGATTGAAATGGCTATACTACATGTAGAGGGGCTTCACAAGCGGTACCCGGCATTTCACCTAAAGGATGTGTCGTTTACCCTGGAACCTGGATACATTATGGGATTCATCGGGGCCAACGGCGCAGGTAAAACCACCACACTGAAGTCCATTGTGAATCTGGTTAAGAAGGACAGTGGTAGGGTTTCCATACTGGGAAAAGACTTCGCCAAGAACGAAATTGAGCTTAAGCAGGAGCTCGGGTACATGTTTGGCGGTGTTGATTACTATGCCAAGACAAAAATTAAAACCATCACCGACGTGGTGCGTCGTTTCTACGTCAACTGGGATGAGCGGCTCTACCGGGAGTACATGAACCGGTTTTCTCTTGACGAGAGCAAGAAGGTATCAGAACTAAGCAGCGGAATGCGTATCAAATATTCCCTGACCCTGGCTCTATCACATCATGCCAAACTGCTTCTCCTGGATGAGCCCACCAGTGGCCTTGATCCTGTGGCCCGGGACAATCTCCTGGAATTATTCCAAGAGCTCATCGAAGACGGGGAGCGCAGTATTCTCTTCTCCACCCACATTACCAGCGACTTAGAGAAATGTGCCGACTACATCACTTATATTGAAAACGGTCGGATTATAGAGAGCCGGACAAAAGATGATCTCATCGCCTCCTACCGTCTGGTGAAGGGCACCCAGGCTCATCTCCAGGGGTTGGTCCCAGGTCTGATCGCCTATAAGAGTAACGCCTTTGGGTTTACCGGCCTTATCCATACCGCCGATCTAGGCAACCACACCGACCTAGCCGTGGAGGCCCCATCCCTTGAGGACATCATGATTTACTACGCGAAAAAGGAGGCAGAACATGTTACATCTGCTGTATAAAGAATTCCGCCTTTCCATTCATCCCCTCTTTTTCCTCATCCTTCTCTGCGGTACCTTGCTGCTGATACCTCAATGGGTATTTTTTGTGGCCATGATGTACCTATTGTTTATCGCCGTGCCGAACATCTTTATCACCGGGAAGGCTCAGAACGATCTGGTTTTTTCGGTAATGTTGCCAGTGCGTAAGCGGGACGTGGTAAAATCACGCATCCTATCCATAGCCATACTTCAGATCCTGCAAATTCTTGTTGCGGTCCCATTCGCGATCCTCAATATCAAACTCTACCAGGCAGAGAATTTTTTGCTGGATCCCAATTTTTCATTTTTTGGGTTTGTATTCGCCATGTATGCCGTTCACAATGTGGTTTTCTTTCCACTCTTCTACAAAACCGGGTATAAGATCGGAATCCCCTCCATGGCAGGCATTGCTGCTGCCGTTCTTTTTGCCACCACTGTGGAGTTTGCGATACTATTTGTACCGGCCTTAAAGGTTCTGGATGGATTCGGACATCTTGCACCACAGCTCTGGCTCCTATCGGCGGGGATTTTGTTCTTTGTGATCATCAATATGGTGGCGTACCGGATCTCTGCTCGGCGGTTTACGAACATTGATCTATGATTGATCTTGTCATCTCCGGCGCCTCGGATAAGCCCATATACCAACAGATAGTTGACCAGTTGAGCGGACAGATTGTCCGGGGGGAGCTTGAGCCGGGAACCATGTTACCACCCATCCGCACTGTGGCAAAGGAGTTGCGAATCAGTGTAATCACCATTAAAAAGGCTTGGGAGGAGCTCGAACACCTGGGGTTCATCTATACCATGGTAGGGCGGGGTTGCTTCGTGGCAAACCTATCAACCAGAGAGATCAAAGACAAGCGAAGTATTCTCATGGAAGAAAAGATCGCAAAGGATATTACCTACTACAAATCTCTTGGGGTTACATTGGATGAGATCATTGAAGCAATTAGAAAGGGTTATGGTTAGGCCTCAATTCAAGCCCCCAGGTTAAGCATCGGGTATTCAATTCTTAGTGCGCATAGGATTGTAAGCTACACTAGATGTAGTGACGCAACCAGGATTTCTACCCTTGGATGGTGCCGCCGGGGTGAAGAGTCAAAACTTTTGCACACTAACTATCCAATTGGGCATAGAATTGGCTTTAAAACCGGCTGCATGGAAATTAAGTGCTTACAGGATAATGATTTGGGCATAAAAAAACGGTATGCCTGGACGTCTGGGTGCATACCGTTAGGGAGAGGGGCAACCCTCCCATACTAATAAGGATCGGGCGGGAAGGGCCGAAACTTTAACAGAAATCCTAGGAAGTTCTTCTGATTTGCGTCCATACAAAGGTTTTCCAAAATCGCTACACAATTTTGGAAAACGGGGCGGCGGGCAAGCCCGCCAGCTGTCCTCGGTTGCTTCGCAACTTCGGACAACTGGCTGGTATCAACAATGTCTCGGTCAAGCCTGCGGCTTACCAAAGCCACTACGGATACCCGCCGCCCCGGTGTATACAAGACGGGCCCCGAAGGCTGCACAATCGTGTTAAACCCTGAGGGGATTCTCGGGATGTTGCCATGAGGAATGCGGAACCGTTAGGGTGTTTGGTTTCGGCTTTTTTCTATGATACTCAGCAGCCACTGGGCGGCATCGTGTAAGCCTTCATACAGGTCCCGGCTGCGTTCCAGGGATTCACGGAATGTCCGAGCAGGGGGCTGATTGACCGTGGACTCCAAAATTTCCTGCATAAGCATTCCCACAACCCTGGTATGGGAAAGGGACGTGATGGCCTGATCCGCTTCTTCCAGGCTGGCTAAGACCTCCTGGGTTCTCGGATCGTGTTCCGGGGTCGAACTCCCTGAATCCCCCTGAAGCAGGGGAATAAGGGCTGCTATTGCCCGGCGCGTTAGGGCCATTAACCCTTCTGCATTAACATAAATATCCGCCATGATAGCCCTAGGGATATCCGACGCGGTTGATGAATCAAAGAGAGCGCCGTCCTTCCGTTGAGGAGATGCATGGCTGTGCAGATAGGCTTTAATCTCCTGCATCCTCTCATCAATACTCGAACGAATGATCGGGTACTCTAGGAGCTCAGGGACTGTTCTCGAGGGAAATTTACCGATGAATCTGCCTCGGGAACCGAGACGCATCACCTCGAAACCGGGTTTGTTTTGCATCTCAGAAATACGGTTTTCAAACCAGCCAGCATAGATATCCATGCGCTTGTCTGAAAGTAGGGGGCGGCCCGCATGGTCAGAAACCAGACCAGGTGCTCCGCCCAGTAAAAAACCATAGGATTGGGTTTCGGTGGGGTTCAATCGGGTTCCCCCCTGGACCATGAGCTCCTCGCTCAGGCTGCCGAGAATGTGGGTTTGCATGTTTGGAAAGCCGAGATCCAACCCCAGGAGGGTAATGGATGAACAGCCAAGATGCCTGCAGAGATCCCATGCAGTGGTTGCCACACTTCCGCCGGCCCCAAGTTGCGTAAAACCCTCCAGCTTCTGTTCAAAACTCGAGCCAAGGGGTAATAAACTTCCGGTCAAAACCAGGTGTTTACAGCTCCGTAGAGCCCGGGGATGGCTGGATATCTCGCTGATAACCAGGGTTCGATCCAGGCTGGAATAATCCAGGTGCCGGGTATTCCAATACTGGGGATCCACCACAATCACGATATCCGGTGTCACCCCGGCACGCTCCAGGGCTGGCAGGGCGGTATCTACCGCCACGATGAGAAACCGTACGGAAAGTTCTGCTAACCGGGGCAGAAACTCCTCCAGGGTAGGCCCGGCGGCTACCAGCAGGCTAGGGATCCCCGAGAACCGCTGTTGTAATGATTCAACCCGTCCGGCGCGTCCATAGAGGGGGAGGTTCAGCATGGTGTTCCTCACCCACAACCGCGCAAACCGCTTAATGGTGGCGGAATTAACCTGTCTCCGAGAGCTGATGCGTTCTAGGGTTCCAAGGACGGCAGCCCTCCAGGACTCGCCGTAGAAGAAGAACCCGGAGGTCTCAAAATGGGTTATAACCCGGTGGGTGTAATCGGATAGAACGGTCTGTACGAGGTCGGATAGCTGTTGCTGTGAAATATCCGGGGCGATCAGATGAAAGCTGATATTTTCCAGGGGAACCTCTAGTATCTCAGCCAAGGCGGCCCGGTGGGTCCCCAAGGCGAGGAGGTATGGGTGGTAGGGGCAGAGGATGATCAGGGGGTTTTCCGGGTAGGTTCTCCGCAGTTGAATCACCTCATACCCGATGCCAATGCCCAAGCAGAGTATCGGCGCATCCGGTGGAACCGGCCCCAGGGCCTGAACGCGTCGAGCGGTTTCTCCCCATGGATCCCGCCGGCTATGCAGCCAACGTCCTCGAACCTTGAGGCTCAGGCCGCCATCCCGGGTAGGCAAGAATTGATAATCATCAGCCTGGGGCTCCCTGGTACGTGCAGGAAGGTTTTCCACGGCAGTCTCTACTAGTTGCAGCAGGGTAGGGCTATTCACGACTCAGGGCTCCCAGCGTCCTGCTCACCCGGGGAAGGGACCGATCCGTCTGCCGGGGCGAGGAAATCCCCAGGATCGGAAGAGAGCCAGAGGGTGAGCCCCTCCACAGAATCCAGGGCCGTCCCGGGGCTGGGATCCTGAGACAAGACCCATCCGTGGCCGTTAATGGTCACGGGTATGGTATCTTGGTTTAGCAGGGGCATGAGGGTCTTCAGGCTTATACCGTGATAATCAGGAATGGTTTCTTCGAGAACTGGCAACTGCGGTTCGATTATCTGCAGGCTGGGTTTCTGGGTGATTCGAACGTCCCCGGTTCGATGAATTCCGAAATAGGGAATGAGAAATTCTGCCGCCTGGCGCACCAAAGGGGCTGCAATTCTGCCGCCGTAGGTTTCTCCCTTTGGATAATCAATCACAATGTATACAATGAGCTGGGGATCCTCGGTGGGAAACAATGCGAGACTGGATGCCAAGAACCGTTCATTGGAGTATCGGCCGGTTTCCGGATCCACCACCTCAGCCGTTCCGGTTTTTATTGAAATGTCGATCCCTTCGATCCGAGCTCTGCGGCCGGTTCCGGTGTCATCCGTGGCGGTGTTCATGTACTCCAACATGGACTGGGTACTGGATGAACTCAAAACCCGGCGGATAGGATTACGGGTTGTTTTCCGAACTACCGCCCCGTCAGGGCTGACAACCTGGGATACGATCCGAGGGGTTACGATAATCCCCTGATTTGCGAAGGCAGTCGCTGCTTGAAACATCTGGAGAGCCGTTACCCCCAGTTCCTGACCTATGGCCATGGTAGGTTTCGATCGGATCGACCATTGGGTTGGACTGCGGAGGATTCCGGTATGTTCGCCGTTCAGGGGAATTCCCGTGGGCTGGCCGAAACCGAATTGCCGGAGGAGATAGTAAAAATCATCCTTGGAGATGGTATCGCTGGCATATGCAGCGCCGACATTCGAGCTGTATTGAATGATCCCCTGGGGTGAAATCGTTCCATAGTTGCTCAAATCGGTAATGGGCCGGTCCAGCCCTGGGGGTTGGTAACCTCCGGCGGTATGGAATCGGGTCCGGTCATCTATTCCGCCCAGGTGCATGATTCCTGAAATAGAGAAAATCTTGAAGACTGATCCGGGCTCGAAGCTGTTTTGAATTATTCGGTTTCTCCGTTGCTCCGGGGTGGATTGGGAGAGCTGATTCAGATTAAAGGTCGGTCTTGTGGCCCAGGCATAAATTTCACCGGTCTTCCCTGAGCCTACGAGGATTGAGACGGATTCAGCCCCATGTTCTTCATAGGCTTGTTGGGCAATTTGTTCCATTTCAAATTGAATTTCGGTATCCAGGGTAAGGAAGACCTGGTTCCCGAAGCCGGGAGAGGGTTGCTCCGGACTGAGTTCGTCGTTCATGGTCAGCTCGATGCCCTCGAGACCCTGGTTATCATATCCGGTAAATCCTATTACGTGGGCTGCCAGGGATTCTTCCGGGTACATCCGGCGATACCCCTCTTCTAGAGAGAGGCCCCGGAGTTCCCCCTGTTGCACCAGTAATGCAATTGCTTCCGCTTGATCATGGCTGAGGGATCGGGATAGTACCACATAGCCATCGCTGGACTGAAGCCGCTGGAGCAACTCCTCCTCAGGCACCCCGAGAATATTTCCTAAAAGTCCGGCGGTGTTTTCCAGGGATGCAACACTAGGAATCCAAGCGCTGAGAATCGGCTGGTCGGTTTGAATTGCGAGGATTCTGCCGTTTCTGTCAAGAATAGGTCCTCGTTCGATCCGGGTAGTACCCCCGGAATCTTGACGTACCGGTCCTGTCCCACCGAGCATAATCTGGCCGTAGCGAATGAGAATAGAAACTGCTAGGATACCCGTGAGTACAAAAACGATGGTGTACCGTAGGGTATGTCGGGGTCGACTCATAACTAAAGAAAAATACCATGAAATTGCTCTTAAAAACAGTCCCTTTATGGACGATAGGGTTACCATGACCACTCTCATAAAAGAGCAACGTATTGCACCCCGTAAAAAACAGGGGCGCCGTAAATCCCCTCGCCGAACCGCGGTGCCGGAACTGGTTTCTGAAGATTTCCGCGGCCTGCGGGCCCGGGCGGAGAGGATTTTAATGGATGCCCCCGGGGTCCCTGCCCTGCAATCCCAGCATACTAGCCGAAGAAATGCCCTGCCTTTCTGGCTGCAGCTTCAGAACCGCGTCACCCCCGGGCAGACCATTCCTCTCATTGCAGCGTTGTACTTTTCCCTCATTGTCTTTATGGTCCTTTCAACAAACACTACCTGGGAAACCTGGTTTTCTCCACGCCCCGAGGTCATCGAATTGGGATCAGGGGTCATTTCCGAACAGGTGCTCAAACGCTATTCAGCATTTGTCGGCGACCAGAACCTTCCCGGTGTGAGCACCGACTCAGTGGATGCGAGTCAATTCCTTGCGTTAAAGGTAGGGGAGTACCGTATTCAACCGGGTGATACCCTCTCAGAAATTGCCTTGAAATTCGGTCTGAACATGGACACCCTCATAAGTTTTAATCAAATTGGCGATGTACGTCGCATGCAGATTGGAAAAACCCTGAGAATACCCAACCGCGACGGCCTTTCCTATACCGTTCGTACCGGAGATTCCCTCTCATCCATCGCTACGGCTAAGGGTACAACCGTAAACGCCCTCCTGGATGCAAATGATCTCAAGGATGCCACTATAGTCCCGGGAATGAATTTGTTTATCCCCAATGTACGAATGGATGAGGTGGATTTAAAACTTGCTCTGGGTGAATTGTTTATCCTGCCGACCCGAGGATACTATTCATCACCCTTCGGCTACCGGGCAGATCCCTTCACCGGTCAACGGCGCTTCCATAACGGTCTTGATATTGCCAATGACCAAGGAACACCGGTTTGGGCATCCATTGCTGGACGGGTGGTGCATATTGAGAGCCAGGTGGGCAACTACGGCAAGTTCATAATTATTCAGCATCCCAGGGGGTTTAAAACCCTCTATGCCCATCTAGACTCCTTCAGCGTTAAGGTAGGGCAGTATATTTCTCAAGGCCAAGTCATCGGGCGGATGGGAAACACCGGGAGGTCCACAGGATCCCATCTTCATTTTTCCGTATTCAAAGATAACATCCCGGTAGACCCCATGGGGTATCTTCACTAAAATGGCCCGCAGGAGGGGATCATGCGTAAGCTCGTGGTGATGGTTGTTCTGATCTTTGCAGTTATCACGTTAATCAATGTGTATTCATCAAATCCCGGCAATGAATTTGTCCCGGCTGAGGCGCCTTCGCTTCAGGTCTCGCCGGGACAGTAACCGTAGTGTGGCAAAAGGTTGTACCGTTTGGCCTTCGCACCACTGTCCCTGGGTTAGTGTCTGGAATGCGTCGCTAAGCCTGGTGTAGTTTACAGCCTTTTGCGCACCAATAACGTAAACGGTACGTAAGTATGTAAGGGCTTATAGTTCTCTAGGGGCACCCTGTGCCCCAGGAAGTTCTCATCTCATAGCATTGAACGGTACTACTGGACATAGGGCTTTGTCCCACCTACCGAATTATTGCCACCAGCCTCCCTGCTCAGGTACAGATGTACAATCCGGGTGATATCAACAACCCGGCGGTACTAACGGCCATGGCAATTTTTATATTTTTTCCCACTTCCGCAGGGGCAAGGGTCGTTTCGTCCCACCTTCGGGGTGTCTCTCGTTACCGGTTGAGCCTTGGTTTGACCAGGCATGGGCCGGCCCTGTACTCTCGGACCCGGTGACGCCTGCCCAAGAGCATTCCCCTGGGAGCCAAGCAGATTAACCGAGGAATGTTGGGTTTGGCCCTGTATTCGTGGAAGGGCAGTAGGCTGCCGTAGGGTTTCAATTTTGACCAGGAATAGCTTCTGGGCAACAGTCACCCGGATTTTATGGAGAAGCTCATCGAATATCTGGAATCCTTCCAGCTTATACTCTAACAAGGGATTCTTTTGGGCGTAACTTCGGAGGTACACCGCCTCCCGCAACGCCTCAAGATTTTCCAGATGCTCCTGCCATCGCAGATCTATGTTTCGAAGATATTCACCACGGAGTCCGAGATTGAGTTGCTGTTCTCCCAGGGCCTTGGCCTTTGTTTGAATGTCTTGTCGGATTTCATCAAGGATTGTCTGGGGAAGGGTTTCCGAGGGTAGGGAAAGCAACTCATCCTCTTCGGTTTGCACCTGGTAGAATAGCTGGCTTTTAACCTGCTCAAGGCACTCGGATAATAGAACCCTGTCCTTCCCACGGGCCTTTACCCAGGGTTCAAAGATATCTTGTATGACATCATCACTGGTTTGCAGGATTCGCTGACTGATGTGTTCATCCCGGAGCAAATCCTCCCGCTGCTGGTAAATGAACTTTCGCTGTTCATTTAAAACATCATCAAATTCGAGGAGATGTTTACGAATATCGAAGTTACGTTCTTCAACCTTGTTTTGAGCACGCTCGATAGCCCGGTTCAGTAGGGGATGGTTCAGGGCTTCACCCCTCTGCATACCCACTCGGCCCATCATATTCTTAAGGTTCTGAGCGTTCCCTCCGAATAACCGCATGAGGTCGTCATCCATACTCAAGAAGAATCTGCTTTTTCCCGGATCACCCTGACGCCCCGAGCGCCCCCGTAACTGGTTGTCTATACGGCGGCTTTCATGTCGTTCAGTACCGATGATGTACAGTCCCCCGAGTTCTTTGACTAGAGAGGACTCTTGTTTCCATGGTTCTAGTTCCTTTTGAAACGCAGCATCGTATTCTTGGGGACTTGCTTCGGACCCAGCCCGTTTTCGAGCCCTGAAATCAATATTGCCGCCCAGTTTAATGTCGGTACCGCGGCCTGCCATATTGGTTGCAATGGTCACAGAACCCTTTGCCCCGGCCTCTGCAACTATCAGGGCTTCCCTGGCGTGATTTTTTGCGTTCAGAACCTCATGAGGAACTCCGCGTTTGCGTAAAATGGTGGATAGGAGTTCTGATTTTTCAATGGAGACCGTGCCTACCAGGATCGGTTGACCCAGTTTTTGCACCCGCTGAATCTCGTCGCAGATGGCATCAAACTTATCTGCCTCGTCGAGAAAGATTAAATCATCTTCATCCATCCGGGCGACAGGACGGTTGGTGGGAATAACGGCCACATCAAGGCTGTATATTTTACCGAATTCCTTAGCCTCGGTTTCTGCTGTCCCGGTCATACCCGAAAGCTTGTCGTACATCCTAAAAAAATTCTGGAAGGTGATGGTAGCCAGGGTCCGGTTCCGGTGGGCAATCTGAATGCCCTCCTTCGCCTCAATCGCCTGATGAAGCCCCTCGGAGTATCGGCGGCCATGGAGGATACGGCCGGTAAATTCGTCAACAATTTGGACTTGGCCATTGTCGACCACATACTGGGTGTCCCGTTGAAATAGCCGGTGAGCCCGAAGCGCCTGAGTCACATGGTGGATGTACTCGAAATTCTCTCCATCGTAGAGGGAGCCGGATATCACCCCTTTCTGCAGCAGCAACTGCTCCAGGTGAGTAAACCCCTGATCCGTGAAGGATATTTTTTTACTTTTTTCATCCACCTTATAATCACCCACCGGCTCCTCAGGATACTCACCGGTGGTGGGATCTTTTTCGCATTCCTTTAAGGCTGGAGCCACCCGATTTGCATTCACATACTTTTGTGTATCATCGTCTGCACTGCCGGAGATGATAAGGGGAGTACGGGCTTCATCGATAAGGATGGAGTCAATCTCATCTATAATGCAGTAGTGATGCAGCTTTTGCATTTTACCCTGGGCTGAATATCGCATGTTGTCCCGAAGATAATCGAACCCGAATTCATTATTGGTGCCGTAGGTTATGTCCGCTTCATACATGGGCCGGCGTTTCTCGGGCCCCAGGCTGGAGACAATGTACCCAACTTCTATGCCGAGAAGTTCGTAGACGGGTTTCATCCAGTTCGCATCCCGTTCAGCCAGGTAATCATTCACGGTAATAACGTGTACACCCTTGCCGGTAAGGCTGTTTAAATAGGCTGCAGGAACACAGGATACAGTCTTTCCCTCACCGGTCTTCATTTCCATGATTCGGCCCTGGTGAAGAACGATAGCTCCTAAAAGTTGGACATCGTAGAGTCGTTCCCCCAGGGTCCGACGAGCAGCCTCCCTGGCCAATGCAAAGGCCTTGGGTAACAGACTGTCTAAGGGGGTTCCACCGGTAACCTGTTCACGCCATTCCCGGGTAAGTCTGGGAAAATCCTCATCACTGAGGGACAGTGCCCAGGGCTCTTCGGCGTTCACGCTATGAAGGATGGGAAGCAGTTCTTTTAGGTCCGATTCCGCCTTGGATCCGAACAATCGTTTCATCACAGAAGCTATCATAACCGGGAGTGTATACCCTGGTCTTCCGGGGGTCAAGATTGACATGAATCGGGGGCCCCAGTAGTATCGAACCATGAGAGATTCACTCCCCAGCACCGGCTCTGGAAGGCCGGGTTTCTGGCTGTTACCGGCTGTCTTCACCCTTTTCCTGCTTTCAGGCTGCGCCGAAGATCAGACCGTTTTAGAGCGCCAGGTTCTTTTTTCTCTTCCTGTCGGAATGCTGGAAACTCAGTTTGATTCCCTTGGGTACGGCACTGCCGCCCCGCGAAATAAAAATCGAATCGTTATGCGCAACGATATCATCGGAATTTCCAACGGCGTACGAAACAAGATCATGGAGTTTACCTCCTACGGGGACCTGCTCTCCATGTATTATCATCCCCAACAGAATCCTAAGCCTATTACTCTGCTGGAGGATTCTCCGGAACAACAGCAACGCCGGCTCATTAATAAGAAGGCTCACCCCTATACGTTTCAGGAGATCGGCGAAATAGCCTACACCAGCAGTAATACCCTCTTGGTGGAGGATCATGTGCCTGATTCCAGACGGTTCTACGATGAACAGGCCGGGGTAAATCTACGGCATGTGGTGGTCCGCTTTGATGAATCAGGCCGGTACCGTGATTACCTGGGTCAGGAAGGCATCGGCGGTACGCCCTTTCCGGTAATTGAGGATATTCAGGTAAATCGAGATGACCACAGCATTGTCATCTCAAAAACTCCCGACGCCCACCAGGTTTTCTGGTTCAACCAGCAAGGAGACCGGCTATATTCCCTAGAGTTTACAACCCAGACCCTGCCGGGACTCGGTGATCAGGGTCTTATTCCGACCATTGATAGGATTGTACCCGCCGCATCCGGACCATTTTTATTTCTTCACATAAATTACTACCCCGAGTCTCGGGAGGGGTCAGAGGGTGATCAAGAATATGTTCAGAGTATTGTGTATCGGTTTAATATCGCCCAGGAACAGTATGACAGATCCTTTCCGCTGCCCTTAAACCTGGTGCAGCCCCCGGGTACCTTGAGCCTCTCCGGAACTGAGGTTCAGTTTCTTTTTCACCTGGTAGGCCTTGATGCACAGGGACGGTTCTTCTTTATTTCCCCGAGTCTGCAGGATCAGCACCGGGTTATTGTTATGGACAGCCAAGGTAGGGTTGTATACCGGAGTTTTATTGCCATGAGCGATGACCGGATTCTTTTTCGCGATCTTTCGGTAACACCTCGCGGGATTCTCATAAGTCTTCAGGTGTACAATGACCGAACCGAGGTTGTTTGGTGGAGATCCGATCAGGCACTGGATTCATAACCGGGAGGAACACATGGAACCCCTTCTTACGTTTTCCGAAATCACGAAATTAGAACGGCGTACCCAGGAGGATTGGGGTATCACCGGGGATGCCCTCATGGAGTCCGCAGGGCAGGCCCTGTTCCATGCAATTGCGAATGATTATCCTACAATGAGAAGCCTGGTTATTTTTTCCGGATCGGGAAATAACGGGGCCGATGGACTTGTTCTAGGGCGGTATGCGCATAATGCAGGATGGGCAGTCCGGGTGGTTCTTCTCAAGGAGAAGGGGACTGAACTGTTCCAGCGGAATTTGACGATTTGTAAACGCATGGGAATCACCCTAGAACCCCTCCAGTCCGCCTCTGCCATCCTGGAATACTGTAAAGCACAAGGGGCGGGCGTTTTGGCGATCGATGCATTGGCTGGTATCGGGCTGAAGGGTGAGCCTCGGGGTGTATTAAGGGATGGGATACAGACCCTGCAGCGGTACTGTTCCATCATCCTTTCCCTGGATATTCCATCCGGGGTTGGCAGCCCAACTTGGAGCGGAGAAACAGAAACACCTTCCGGGACAGCGACGGGCGAGGAACAGGATTCCTGGCCCACCATCCGGGCAACCCGCACCTACGTCTTGGGCTGCCTCAAGGAAGAGACCTTCCATCCTCAAAACCGGAGCGCCCATGGCAGGATCACTGTTTTGCCCATTGGCTTTCCGAGGCAGGAGATTCAAAATCTGGCACAGGCCCATCAAATATCCCGTGATGATGGACCAGCCATGACCACCGGGCTCCGCAGGGATGACTTCAAGAACCGCCGCGGCAGGGTAGGGGTAGCCGCTGGATCGGTCCGGTATCCTGGAGCAGGGGTGTTGGCCTGCAGGGGGTCCTTAGCCGGGGGCGCCGGGCTTGTTTATTCACTGACATCATCCCCTCACGGACGGGATCCCCGGCTTAGTGAGCAGATTATTCCGGTTCCCCTGGATGCTCATGTCTCAGAAGCGGCTATCCGGACTGTTCTCGGGGAGCTTGGTTTGGACGCCCTGGTTATCGGCCCCGGAAGACCCCCAAACACCAACCTTCAAGCCGTGGGAAACCAAGAGCTGATGGTGGCGGCTTGTGAGCTGGGTATCCCCCTGGTAATCGATGCGGGGGGTATCCAAAGCCTGATCGAAGATATCCCCCTTCTTGACGAGATTTGCTGCCGGATACCCCGCCGGGCTCCCATAATCCTGACTCCCCACCTGGGGGAGTTCCGCCGCCTGGTCCAAGCCCTGGAAACCTGGACCCTCCGGGAGGATATACACTTCCCCGGCGGCTCCGATTCCCAGAAGACACCGGAGAATCTAGGCCAGCTTCACCGACAACTCCTAGGTACGCCCCGGCTTCTGCCGGATAAAGCTCGCCTCATTGCCCAGGGCTTAAACCTTCATCTGGTTGTTAAAAGCCATATTACCTGGATATGCGGCCCTCAGCCGGGGAAGGATTTTGTATTTGACGGGGTTACCCCAGAGCTTGGGTTCGGGGGATCGGGAGATATTCTTGCAGGCATTATCGGCGCCTTTCTATCCCGGGGCGCCCTTAGAGAGCCAGGCCATGCTGCTGCAAGTGGGGTTATCGCCCATGGAACCGCCGGACGATGGCTGGTAGACCAGGGGCGGGGATACATTGATGCAGAAGACCTCCTGGAGGCTGTGAAAATTACTGCCCACGGATTGAGCGCCCATGAAGGATAATACAAACCACCCCGGTGACCACCGGCCTCGGATAACCGTACAGAAGAATGCTCAGATTTACGATCAAGATCCCAGCCTCGGTCATGGGTTCCACTATTCCCGGGAGGAACGGCTTGGGATGATGGCTCGAAACCGTGGAGAGGAACAGAAACAAAGCTGGTTCAAGCGGAACAGGGTTCTCATTATTACCCTCCTGGATATTGTATTTCTGGTGATTATCGCTGTTCTGTTCAACACGGTATTGGCGCCGAAACCCTGGAAAACCAGCACGCCTGGCTACACCCTGAGTCTGGAGACCCACGAATTCGGCCCAGAGCTCCTAAACCAATTGATCCTGACCCCGGTCGATGAAAACCTCACCAGCCTGTCTATCCGGGGTGGATTCCTCCTGCTTTCCCTGCCCTCCTTGCAGCCTGGATACATTCGGCGTATTCGGGAAACGGTGGCGGCAGGGTTAACCACGCCTGATTTGGATCTTGCCCAATGGCAGACCGGCATTCAGCGTGCCCTGCCAATCCCGGGCCTGTCGGTGGTTTCTGCCCTAGAAGTCCGGGATGTTCTAGGCTTTGCCGGTCAGAGGGAGGGTAGTTTACGGGGCAGACTCCCCTGGACGGGCGATAACCCGGAAGAAGACGGGGTATTTGTGGTTGTCGGGTATGTACAGCCCATTGTTTCGGACTCCCAGGCTGAAAACTATCCGAGTTCTGTGGTGCTGCGCCAGGTAACACCCTAACCACCTGTATGCCGGGGACAGCATGAAGGGATAATAGGGTATCCTAATATTATTGACCTGGATACGCCTTTGAAGTATCCTATTACCAGCGCAGCGTTGTTAAAGGGGGATTATATGTATCAGCTCTATGCCTTTTCTGTACTAGTGAATCTAATTGCCGGGATTTCTGTGGCCTATCCCCTCCTCCAGGAGCGGCTCTCTGCGGGGAGATTTTTTGCCGAAGAGGGGTTCACCTCGCCGCGCTTTCGGTTGCTCTGGGGACTACTTACTCTGGTATTCGGAATACTAAAGTTTATCGTCGTAGCTGGGGGTGGTATTCCTGTTTTGGGTGATTTTATCCCAGCAATCACCGGACTTGTCCTGGGTTTTATTCTGATTTTTCATTTCTATCTTGATCGTGCTACCGTGAAGAGCGATACCGTGCTTCGATTGGAGCATATTTTTATCGAGAACGCCGGAGTATTCGGCATCCTCGGTCTTGTATTTACCTTCATCCATGCCCTCTTCCCCGGGGTGCTGTTCCTCTAATGCATCTGCGGGAGCAAACTCCCCGTCGATCCGTAGCCGGTGTCTGTCTCTCCGGTGTAGAACTCGGCCTCCCGATTCCATGGAACACGGTTTCGCTGTTGCTCGGGAAACGGAAGAGCGGCGGAGCCATGGGCGGAAGATGGGAGATTCCCGGCGGTAAGGTGGAGGAGGGAGAATCTGATCACGTGGCCCTGGAACGGGAACTGGATGAGGAGTTCTCCCTGGATGTGTCCATCGGCCCATTATTGACCCAGGCGGGATTTCTGCACAAGGGCAGAGAGTTTATTGTCTACGCGTACCAGGTTATGCTCCCCGCAGATCCGGTTCGGACTCCTGAGCATTCTCGGGTGGATTGGTTCCCCCTGGCTGGTTCCCTTGACCTTGATCTTGTCGATTCCGATCGTAGTCTAATAGAAAACCTGCTTACTACAAAGCCAGTGGTAATCTCAGCCTTCAACCAATAGGCAGCGTGTAGATACCTATTCGCTACATCGCTCTATTGTGTTATTCGAATACCGTTGTTCGGAAGTCCGCACCAGGAGCGAGACCCTTTGAATGAAGGCCTGGCAAGGGAAGGGCGCAAAGGTTGGAAGGGTTCGCTTCCACGAAACTATTCCTGGGTCAGCTTCCGGAACGCACCTTCCTGGTATAGATTATTTTTGCGCGTGCCAAATGCAACAGACGTTTACGTTTGGCTCAATCTTTTTTCCTGGTAACTACTCTTTGCACACCTTAAAACCGTAAAATGGGGTACGCAGCTTCGGATACGCACCCCAGCAAGATGAAGCCTAGATGACCGTGCCCGGCGGAATGACGGCGTTTTTGGGGATAATAATAATACCGTCCTGCATGTAGTACATGCCATGGTCCCCGTCCTCCCGGGTAATGGAGTCCACACCGATTCGACAGCCCTCGCCGATTCGGGCATTCTTATCGATAATGGCCCGCTTAACCAGGGTTCCCCGCCCGATCCCGATATCAGGAATTCTTTTTTCCTTATTCTCCATCCGGTCGGCTGGGGTTTCATACCAGTCAGCTCCCATGCAGACAACCCCATCCAGACTTGAGCCGGATTCGATGAATGTACGGATACCGATGACCGAGTTTTGAATCGAGGCATTCGTAATGACACATCCGTCCCCGGTCAGGGTCTGGCTGATGGAGCAGTAGTTAAACTTTGATGCCGGTAGGTCCCGTTTATGGGTGTAAATCGGCATGCGCTCATCATAAAAGTTGAACTTCGGATTTATGCTTGCGAGATTCAGGTTCGTCTCATAGAAGTTTTTAATGGTACCGATATCCTCCCAGAATCCCGTCTCGATATAGGCTTGAACCCGCTTATTCTTGATCATCTGGGGAATGATTTCCTTTCCGAAATCCGTAAAATTGCTCTCTAATGCCTCTTCTAGGGCTTCTGCCTTGAAAAAGTAGATTCCCATGGATCCCAGGTATTCCCTGCCGAAGCGTTTCATCTCCTCATCGGGATGAATGGACTCGGGTATTTTCATCTCATTGATATCCAGACCAAGCTCGGGTTTCTCCAGAAAACTGGTCACCCGACCCTTTTTATCGGCCTTCATTATCCCAAAGCCCTCTGCCGCCTCCCGGTCCACGGGTGTGGCAGCTATGGTGATATCTGCGTTGCTTTGTACGTGTTTTTCAAAGAAGTCGGCCATGTTCATTCGATACAGTTGATCCCCCGAGAGGATCAGGTAATGGCTTGGTTTCTGGGTTTTGAAGTGGTGAATGTTTTTCCGGACGGCGTCGGCGGTGCCCTCATACCAGCTGGCATGGTCGAAGGTCTGTTCTGCTGCCAGTATTTCTACGAATCCCCTGGTAAATGAATCAAAAATGTAGGTATTTGCAAGGTGCAGATGGAGGCTTGCTGAATTAAACTGGGTGAGCACATAAATCTTTTTAAATCCGGCGTTAATTGAATTGGAAATAGGAATATCAACCAGGCGGTATTTGGCCCCGAAGGGTACTGCGGGTTTTGCTCTATTTTTTGTAAGCGGATACAGTCTGGTTCCCTTTCCGCCTCCCAGGATGATGGTCAATACTTGTGTCATAACAGTCTCCCTCTAAGAAAATTCCATGCCCCCTGTGGTGTATTATAGGCGAATTACCACTTCTTTGATATGATTTTTTTATGAGTTTACTCTCCCGTGCCCTGGAAGAATTACACCACGATGATGTCTTTATGCAACAGGTGAGCCGGTGGATAACCATTCCGGCAAAATCCGGCGTGTATGAAAACCTGCCTGAGAATCTGGATCAGAGAATTATTCGCGCCCTACAAGACAGGGGAATCAATGAGCTGTATTCCCACCAGCGGAAAAGCTACGACCTGGTGAATCAGGGTCGTTCGGTCTGTATTGTGACGCCCACCGCATCGGGTAAAACCCTCAGTTATAACCTGCCGGTTATCCAGGGAATTTTAACCCAGCCCGAGTCCCGGGCTCTCTACCTGTTTCCGACCAAGGCTTTGAGCCAGGATCAACAGGCCGGGCTCAATGAGATTGCTCTGACCGGCGTTCCAGTCAAAATCGCCACCTACGACGGGGACACCCCTACCAGTCTACGGGCCAGTGCGAGACAGACTGGGCAGATCATTATCAGTAATCCCGACATGCTGCACTCTGGAATACTCCCAAACCATCCCAAATGGATAAAATTCCTGAAAAATTTGAAATACGTTGTCATAGATGAGCTCCACGCCTATCGGGGGATTTTCGGCAGTCACCTCAGTAATCTCATCCGGCGGCTTCGCAGAATACTGGATTTTTACGGGGTTGACCCCGTGTTTATTTGTTGTTCGGCGACCATAGGGAATCCCGGGGAGTTAGCTCAGCAGATCACCGGGAGGGAGTGTATTCTCATCGACGAGAACGGTGCACCGGCAGGGGAGAAGCATGTAGTGCTGTATAATCCCCCCCTGGTAGACCGGGTTCAGGGTATTCGCCGTAGTTCCGTTAAGGAAGCCCAGGAGATAATGAGCCGGTTTCTACGCAGGGGGATCAAGACCATTACCTTTGCCCGGAGCCGGGTCAGGGTGGAACTCATTGCCTCGTATGTGCGTCAGAGCCTTGCAAATCACTTTACCCAAAACCGGGACATCCGGGTGGAAAGTTATCGTGGCGGATACCTTCCTCAGGAACGCCGGGAGATTGAAGCTGGCCTTCGAAACGGCAGTGTACAGGGGGTGGTTTCCACCAACGCCCTGGAGCTGGGTATTGATATTGGCGGATTGGATGCCGCGGTGCTCGCTGGATTCCCAGGCTCCATTGCTTCGGTTTGGCAGCAGGCCGGCAGGGCGGGGCGAAGCAACGAGAGTTCCGTGGCGGTTATTATCGCTTCAGCAAGCCCCTTGGATCAATATATGGTTGAGCACCCCGAGTATTTCGAAGGTCGCGCCCCGGAATACGGATTTATCAACCCCGAAAACCCCTTCATACTCACTGACCATATCCGCTGCGCAGCCTTTGAGCTTCCTTTTACCAGTACCGAAGACTGGTTCCCCGATGCCCAGACCTATCTGGAGTACCTAACCGAGGAGGGAATGCTCCGGCATACCCAGGGGCGGTACTACTGGGCGGATCGGGGCTATCCTGCTGAGTCCATTAGCCTGCGTAGTGCTACAAACGAAAATATCGTCATTATTGATACGACCCATGGCAAGAATCAGGTTATTGGTGAGATGGACCGTCCGAGTGCAAAGGAGCTGATCTTTCCCCGGGCGGTGTATCTGCACCGGGGTACCCAGTACACAGTTCAAGAACTGGACCTGGAACAGAGGCGGTGTTATATCCAGGAATCGACCCTCAACTACTACACCGATGCGGTGGTTAAACGGGATATCAAGGTGCTTCAGGAGGACCAGCTTTTCAACTACCCGACCTTCCGGGCAAGCCTTGGGGATATTCTCGTTAGAAGCCAGGTTTCGAAGTTCAAGAAGCTCAAATTCAATACCCACGAAAATATAGGCTACGGGGAGGTGCAGCTTCCCGAAGAGGAGATGCACACCCGGGCATTAGCCATACTGCTGTCTCCGGAGAGTACAGCGGGAGCGGTTATTACCGGGATGGATCAGCAGGAAGCTACCAGCGTATTAAGCAGGGTAGGGCATATCATTAAGCAGGTGGCGCCGGCCCTGCTTCTTTGTGATACTGCAGATATCGGAGTCAGCGAGCGGTTGAAGGATCCGCATTTTCAGATTCCGGTAATCTATGTGTACGATCAATATCCCGGGGGCAGCGGCCTGTCCGAGTCATTCGCGGTCCATGCTCAGGCGGTTCTCCAGGCGTCCTTGGATCTTGTTTCGGGATGCGGCTGTAAGGAAGGATGTCCATCGTGTTTAGGGCCGAGAAACGCCGAGGAGGAGATCCTGGAAAACCCCAAACCCTGGACGATCAAACTCCTAAAGACCATGATGGAGGTGGTATAACACCCGGTATGTATGAAGGCTAACCTGTATAACCGGTTAAAACAGATTCGGGATTCCCAGACGCAAGCCAAGAACGATCCGCATCAGGTCCATTCCGGCGGCCAAGGGACAGTTCCTCCAAAGCCCGATCCGAGTACGGTGGTCCCGACGGACAGCCATCCCGGAACCTGGATAAATCCTACCCAGGGGGTTTGGTACTACTCTGTTGATATTCTTCTAGAGGGTGATTTGACTGCCCTTGCCAGGGGAATATCCCTTTTGGCCCGGCGGCAGATTACCCCGCAAGAACTCTTCACCCTGGGCTGGTTCGATACAGAAACAACCGGGCTATCCAGCGGCGCCGGCACCTTTCTTTTTCTCTTCGGATTGATTCAGGTGATCCCCCGTCAGGGGGGTGCCCGGGAGATTGGGGGGATGAATCTGCGTTTGCATCAGGTGTTGGTTGAGGATTTCCCCTACGAGGCAGGGTTTCTGGATATGCTGCTGCAGCTGTTGCAGGCCAGCAGAACCCTGGTTTCCTATAACGGGAAGGCCTATGATTTACCACTGCTCAATACCAGGCTCATTCTGGGGGGAAGTGTCCCGGTGTACCCCGATCATATTGACCTGCTTGCTGCCGTCCGGCGGTTGTGGAGCAAGACCCTTCCTTCCTGTAGTCTCTCCACAGTCGAGCGGGAGGTCTGCGGAATTCACCGTCTGGGTGATGTTCCAGGAAGTCTCATTCCCGAGTTCTATTTTGAGTATCAGGTGACGGGAGGTCGGCCGGATCTTCATCCTAGGATGGCGTCGATCCTTGCCCATCACCGCAGTGATTTGGTTAGCATGGTAAAAATTGCCGAGACCCTCGGCAGTCGAATCCCCATACCCCCAAAACCGGATGCCTCCGATCCTGGTGAAAGCCCCGGGCTACCCAGGGAAGATGCCTGGACCGAGGGGCTGCTTGGGGCTTTGGAAGACCTTGCCATGGATCCCCGGGGGCTTGAGATGGTACTTGCTGCCGGGTGGAGGGGGGCGGGATCCGATTCTCCAGAGGTTCCTCTGCTCACCCGTGCATACTATATCCGGAAACATCCCTGGGCCGTCCTAGACTACCAGGACTGGGTGGGGGTGTTGAGACGGCTTTGTCAGCGGGAGGATCAGGAGCCGGGACAACCCTTCCGCAAGCAGCTTTCTGAGTTGGTGACTGGAAAAAAAACTCGGGTCGATACGGTCCAAGGCTTGAAACGTTCCCGGGCCCTGGGCATCAGAGACGGGTTTGAGCCGTCAGGGGCTCAACGGCCTCCGAGTTTACACCTTCGCTGGATTGCAGAGGGGTTACGAATGAGGGGTGATGGTACCGCAGCCTTTGGTTTTTTTCTGTGGGATGCTCTGGTATGGGGGACCTGGGATTCCTGTACCCGGGTTATGGTACATCTCGAACATACCGGAGGAGGGAACGACGGAAGGAAACTCGGGATTTGTTTTGCGAGAATCATGCTCCGGACGGAAGTCGGTTGGACCGAACGGCAGGTCGTTACCATGCGTACACGGATTGAACGGCTCACAAAAAAACGTACGGATGAGCAGACTCCTGATAATTCTCCATCATCTGACTGCTGAAATGAACCAAGAGGCAGTTAGGAACCGGTCTGCTAGAGGGATTGCCAGGACAGTAAAAGAAACAGCCTGGTGAAAAACCAGATAGGGCAGTGAAGAACCAGCCTGCTGTAAGGACCGCCGTGACTGGAAAAGAACCAGCCCGCTGATGAGATCTGTGAGCTGTCCCCTGAAAAAGTCCTGAAAAAAAGTGGTGCTAGGCCAGTGTATAAAAATCTAAATATTCCCTGGCTGCAGCCTTCCAGTCGAAGCGAAGCTTCATGCCGCGGATTTGCATCTCCCGGATCATTGCAGGGTTTGAGGTGTAGTACCCTATCGCCCGTTGAATTCCGTCGATCATACCCTGGGCAGTTAGGGGTTCCGGGAGATAAAATCCGGTTGCTTCCTGGTCCTGGTCCGACAGCGTGGTCGGGTTCTGGGGTACATCAACCACGGTATCTTTCAGGCCGCCGGTGGGAGATACGATGGGTACGGTTCCATATCGCAGGGCATACATTTGGGTTAGACCGCAGGGCTCATACAGGGATGGCATGAGGAAAAAATCGGAGGCAGCCTGGATGAGATGGCTCATTTTTTCATTGTACCGTATGTACACCCGCAGGTTCGGTATTTCATCAGCGAGTGCCACCAGGGCTTTTTCAATCCAGGGCTCCCCTGTGCCCAAGACAAGAACCTGGGCGGGTAGGTTGCATATTTCACGCAATACCCTGCCGTCCTCTTCCACCATGGTTTTAAATCCCTTCTGGGTCACCAACCTGCTTACAATGCCTATCAGGGGTGTTTTAGCAGAGATTGGCAGCCCTGCTTCCTCTTGAATCAGGTTTTTGTTGAGCCCTTTATTCTCCAGGGTCCGGAAATCATAGGGGTAGGGAATAAGTTGGTCGTGTCCGGGGTTCCAAATGTTATAATCCATCCCATTGAGGATGCCCTGAAAGTACGTTCCCTTTTTCCGGAGGATCCCATCCATCCCGAAGCCTAATTCGGGTTCTAAGACCTCTTGGGCGTACCCTGGCGATACGGTGGTTACCAGGTCGGCATTTACCAATCCGGCTTGCAGGTAGCACATGTTGTTATGGTATGAAAAACCACGACGGGTAAAATCTTCGGGACTCAATCCAAGCTGCGGGAAGTCCTCGGGAGGGAAGATACCCTGGTATCCAATGTTGTGGATGGTGAATACCCCCCGGGTGTGACGGAAGGGGCCGGCACTCTCTATGGTTTTTAGATATGCCATCGCCGGTCCGGCGGTCCAATCATGACCGTGGATGATGTCTGGGAACCATTGCAGCAGTTTGCATAATTGAAACGAAGCACGGCAGAGCACTGCAAAACGCTTGGCGTTGTCGGGGTACACCGGAACCTGAGAATCGCCGTAGATTCCATCCCGGCCGTAGAGCTCTTCATGCTCAATGAAGTATACCTCCACCGAGGTTTCCGGGATGTGGGTGTGGAACACCCCGGCCCAAAGCTCTGTTGAGCCCATAGGAATTCCCAGGGGTGCCGGGTGTTTTTCCAGGAGATCCCGGGTGATGCCGTAATAGCGAGGCATCACGATCTTAACACTATGGCCCAGACTGGCTAATTCTTGGGCAAGATTTGGAATAACATCAGCCAATCCGCCTGACTTAGCATAGGGATAGGCTTCACTGGTAACCATTAGGATGTTCAATCGTTTTTCCATCTTAACTCCCGGTGTAGTATACAATAGAAACCTCCTCTTGAGCGGTAAATGCGAGTTTTTTATAAAGCCCCTGGGCTGGGTGGTTCCGATTTTTTACGAACAAACTGACGGTTTTGCCCCGGCTGTGGATTTCCCTGATCAGGGTCTCCATTACAATCTCGGCATATCCATGGCCCCGGTAGGCAGGAAGGGTGAATACACCCCCGACCTGTACGACCCCTATTCCCCGGGCGTTACTAGACGCCTTTGATACAGCCCGTCCGTCCACGCAGAGGTGAAAGGCTAGCTGGGTCTTAAGACTTCGGTAAAAAAACCGCCGGGTTACCTGGGGGTTGATAGGATGACCGGGTAAGGCAACCTCTTCCTGTTCATACTGCATCTGGAGGGGCAATAATGTTAGGTGATCCTCCGGGGTAGTGCGGTAAATGCTTACATGGGGTGAGAGAATCCGGGGTCTTCCGGGGATAGGTACCTTCAGTCCAGGCAGGTTGGGGTTTTGGGGTTCCTTGTACATCATTGTGTAATCTTCTCGGTGGGTAGGCGGACGCCCCATGTACAGTTCTATGACGGAGACACCTAACCTGTTACCCATGAGAGTCCTGATTCCGTTACGTTTCCAGAGCAGTTGTGAGGGTAGCCCATCTGCAATCTGTCTGGGAGTGAGGGGAAGATGACCATCAATAAGAACATAGGTGAATCCATCGGTAAAGAGGGCGAGAATCCCTTCTAATTCTGAAGACCGGGATCGGGACAGTCCATACACACATGCCTGGCGGCGGTGGGGGATGATGCATTTTCCGTTAACATGGATGCGTTGGGTTAACCCCGCAGCCATGACCTCCCGGTCAAGGAGGAATCGGCACCACTGTTCCTCGTCTTTTTCTTTAATCCTAAACCAGGGCATGGGGTCAGCTACTCATCACTAAGCAGCGCGGGAATTGGATTATTTCCATCCAGGGAGGTTTTTCCGAGCAGCAGGGAGTATCCGGCATGAAAACTTTCTTTACCCCAACCGTACACGGCCAAGGCTGACCGCACCCATGGGGTCTGATTGAGATACACCGGGGTTAGAATCGAGAATACTGTTAATTTGCTGGCGATGCCGGGGACGGATTCGAGGTTTTTAAGTACCTCCAAACTGTTCGGGTTTGCCAGATTGAATATAATCCTGTCAACATGTTCGATCCGATCCGTTAGGTCCGAAATAACCCCAGCGTCAGCCCAGTAGAAGGGCTCGTAGTTGAAGTGATAGATCTCGGCGTTAGGAAAGTATTGCCTACCGATGGTAAGAAAATCCCAGTCCTGACCAGCTAGGAGTACTGTCTCAGAATTGAATGTTCCGTGAAGGGGAATGTTTTCCGACCTGATGATATGGGTTCCCCTGCCGGCCTGATCGGCAAAAAACTGAGGTCCTTGTTTCGCTGGTATAACATTGTATACCTCTGAAGGGTTTGGAAAGAGGGGTACAGCCTGGGGATCCTTCAGATATCTGAGTTTGATTTTCAGGATTCGGCGAACCGCCTGCCTAATGTTCCGGCGAAATTCCGGATTGGTGGTGTACTCATCATAGATGGTGTTCCATACCGGGGCTGATAACTCCGGGGTTTTGCTGAGCATGATAATATCATTGCCGGCTTTCAGCGCTTCTAATGCGATGGTTTCGATACCCCACTGCTCCTCGGCGCCGTATACCCAAGCTCCCTCCATAAACAGGTCGTCGGTAATAGCCAATCCCTCAAAATGAAGTTCCTGGCGCAGGACAGTGCTTTTGAAATATGGATTTAAGCTGGCCGGTTTACGATTTCCTGTGATAGTTGGAAAGCTCAGGTGTCCGCTCAACACAGCCGGCAATCCCTCGTTTATAAGCACCCGATAGGGTAGTAGGTCCCGGTTCCAGAGGGTTTCAATGGGATCTAATATGACAGGCATCTCCCCGTGGCTGTCTCCCGTTGCATTTCCATGTCCGGGAAAATGTTTGGCCGTGGCGATAACCCGGGTCATCTCCATACCCTTGAAGAAGGCCAATCCAAGGGCCGCAGTTAGGTTGGGATCGCTGGAGAATGCTCTGGGCCCTATTACATGGGCCTCAGGATTAACATACACATCCACCGTTGGAGCGAAGTTCATGTTTATGCCCAGGGCACGCATTTCTAGACCAATGTAATAACCGGAAAGAAAGCTGTCGATGGGAAGTCCGCTTGCTCCCAAAGACATATTCCCCGGGGTGATACTGGTGGCATCCTTAACATGACGAACCCAGCCCCCCTCCTGATCCGTGGCTGTGAATAGGGGAATACCAAGCCCATCATCCATGGCGTTGGCCTGCAGCTCCGCCAGGGTGCCGGCCAACCGATCCAACCGGTTTCCATTCCACCCGAATATCTTCACGCCCCCCAGGTTTCGTTCCCGTACCCAGGAAATAATCCGTTCATCGGGACGTTCACTGGGCCACCCGAGGAGAAAAACCTGACCGAGGATCTGCTCTGGAGACATGGCCTCCATGAGCTCGTCAATTATCTGCTGATCGGGTTTATCCTGCCAGAACAGGCCGCTCTTGGGTAGATCCTGTTGCGAGAGGGCAGGCAGATCCCGGGGAATCTCTAACCCCTGGGGTGAGAGGGGTGTGGTTGGTAACGAGGCCATTAAATCCACAGCGGGTTGCGTGGAGGTACCGGTGTCACTGGCCACCAGTGCGCCGATGAGTCCCCCTATCAATAGAACCGTCAGGAGAATTCCGGTTAATAAAAGGCCGCGTTTTTTCAAGGGGTACCGTCCCCATGAATCTCGCCACCGCTGTTCTGATGATTGAGATATGCCTTCCGTGCCGCCAGGACACCGTCGCTGATATGTACGGCTATCTGGGAAAAGGGGGTGTTCCGAAGGGCTCCCACGGCGAATAGGCCGGGATGTCCAGTCTCGCACCAGCTGTCAGTTTTTACAAATCCCCCATCATCCAGCTCTACCCCGGGCAGACCGGCGATAATCCCGTTGCGGGGCTCACCCCCGATGAGGACGAATAGGCCGCTCACGGCGATCTGTGTTTCCCTTGGGGAACCCGATTCTTCACGAAGTAGGGTCAAGCCGGTGAGGCTCGGTACACCCATGGGATTGTTTTTGGTATCGGCTCTAAGGATCTTGGTATGGGTCAACATAGAAATAGCGGTATTAGTTCTGACCATTTCCTGGTATCGGGGTTGGCCCGTCAGGGCATCCCCGGAAACGATCATGGTGACATGGCTGCAGATCCCCGCGAGGAACAGGGCCTCTTCACAAGCAGCATCCCCGCCGCCGAGTACGGCCACGGGTTTTCCCCGGAAGAACGGACCATCGCAGGGGGCGCAGTAAGAAATTCCCCGGCCGGCGAGTTCACTGGCGCCGGAAAAATCCGGTGTTCGCTCCTTGACGCCCGTCGCCACGATAACCTGAGTTGCTTGAACCGGTTCATCATCGGTTTCGAGGGTAAATAGCCCAGCTTGGTTTCTCAGGGACACTCCCCGGGTGAATATAAAGTGGGCCCCTAATTCCTCGGTCCGGCGTTCCATGGCCTCCGCCCACTGGATCCCCGGGATGGGTATTTGGCCCGGAATGTTTTCAATCTCTACAATATTCAGGGCCTGTCCGCCAGGAGCTAATTGTTCAACCACGGCCACTGATAGGTTATGCCACCGGCAGTACTGAGCCGCAGAAAGGCCTGCGGCGCCCCCGCCCACAATAAGTACATCGTAGATCATAGGCCGAAATTATACCTGAGTTTTACAGGAGTTTCTATGGTTCAAATCCCCTTAATTCTTGTCCAGGGATGCCGACACTCTAGATGGACGTATCGTTAAAGGAGGATTCGATGGTTATTTCCAATCTCATTCAGATAATTCAGGCAGAAGCCACTGCCCTTCATACCATTGCCGCCTTGGAGAAAAAACTTCAGGACAGCTTGATGGATAAAAACTTTTCAGAGGTTGAAGATGTAATTGCTGAGATCGATATTGTGGCTCAGACAATCCAGGCTCTGGATGATGAGCGGGAGAAAGAATATCAATTTCTCAGGGCCAGTCATCGCCTGACCGACCAGGAGGGCCTTGGCGATCTTTTTACCCTGCTACCGGACAACCACAGGGAACAACTCGCCAGGGTGTACCGTGAGTTTAAGGTTGCGGTTATGGAGGTTCAGTTTTTGGCCTCGGGCATCGATATGTTTTCCCGACATCAGGTCCAAACCCTGCGAAGTGTTTTAGATGAATTATATCCCGATCGAAAGAGCAGAACCTACACCGCCCGGGGAATGCATCAAGAACTAGCCAGCCCAATGGTTCTGGACCATAGTCTGTAAAAGCGAAGGAAGGATCCCATGCAATCCACATTCTCAGGAATAGAAATTGGTAAACGATCGTTACTCACCCATAATCAGGGCCTGCAGACCATCGGTCATAACCTGAGTAATGCCTCAACCCAGGGGTACAGCCGGCAACGGGTAGAGCTGGGTACGGTGGATCCTCTGTACAGGCCCCAGCTTAATCGGGCCATGACCCCGGGCCAGATCGGTCAGGGGGTCGAAACGACCCGGATTTCTCGGGTCAAGGATATGTTGCTCGAAGGCCGGATTGTCGCAAATGCGGCTGATGAGGGCTACTGGTCCCAACGGGATAAGTATGTACTCCAGCTGGAACAGATTTATAACGAACCGAGTGAGTCTTCGGTCAGGAATCTCATGGATAAATTCTGGGATGGCTGGCAGGAGTTGTCCATCTATCCTGAGCAGATGTCGGCGCGCCAGCAGGTGGCGCAGCGCGGTGAGGCATTGGCGGAGGGAATCCAGAATCGGTACAACAGCCTTAATCAACTCAGATCGGTCCTGAATGATGAGGTGCACGTGGAGGTTTCCCGGATCAATACCCTGACCGACCAAATTAGCGATTTGAATGCGGAGATTGCGAAGGTACAGGCCGAAGGTGACGAACCCAACGACCTCTTGGATAAACGGGATCTATTGGTTGAAGAGCTCAGTGGAATCATTCCCGTCACCATAGAAACCAAGGACCCTGATGAGTACTCCATCTATACCAACGGAATTCACCTGGTTCAGGGAGCAATTTCTCGAACCTTTTCCACTCAAACGGATCCCCAAAACGACGGCTACTCCATGGTGGTATGGGCGGATTCAGGAGCGGAATTTCGTCCAGAGTCAGGTAGCCTCGGTGCTCATATAGAGCTTCGAGACCAGGATATCTGCCAAGAGATTCAAAATCTGGATAACCTGGCAGTGAATATGGCGGACATTGTTAACGAGGTTCATTCCGTCGGATTCGGGATAAACGGCCGAACTGGTGAAGAATTTTTTGAACACCATCCCATGGTCACCAATACCCAAGGGAACTATGACCGGTCCGGAGACGGAGTGGTGGATTCATCCTACATCTTCCGAATCGGGGGGACCAACCAGCTCACCGCCCAGGATCAAATCGGGTTAGAGGGGACCATCTCGCTCTCAGGTCCCAATGGTTTGGTGGAGGTCCCATACCGGAGCGATGATACCGTACAGGATGTCCTGGTGCGGATTAATAACTCCGGTGCTGAGGTGGTTGCCCGGTTAGATTTTCAAAACAAGCTTACCCTAAAGGGTGCCCCCTCACAAAACAAGGATAATCCCGACTTTGTCATTCGCGAGGTATCAGACTCGGGACAGTTCCTTGCCGGATACGCCGGGCTTCTATTGGAATCCGGTGATGCCGGCGCCTACCGCTGGGATCAACCGGACGCCATTACCAGCCTACGGGCAGGAGCCGATTTTGCAGTCGCCCCCCTTTCCCATGCCTCAGCCTGGCTTTCCGTTAATCCCGAAATACTGGAGGATCCCGCCAGCATTGCCACCAGTTTAGCAGTACAAAACCGTCCCGGGGACGTAGGGGACGGCCGAGTTGCTCTGGAGATAGCATCCATAAGGAATTCTCCGGTTATGGTGGGGCAAATCTCAACCTTTGATGATTATTTTGCTGATAGTGTTGCCTCTGTGGGGCTTAAGGGGCAACAGGCCCAGAGTGCTTTGAGAACTCAGGAGGCGATTATGAAGGATCTTCGTGACCTGCGGTCCAGTATCAGCGGGGTGAGCATCGATGAAGAGTTGGCCCAAATGATCAAATTCCAGCATGGATATAATGCGGCAGCCCGCTTTGTAACCAAGATCGATCAAATGCTGGAAACGATCATAAACAGGTTAGGCGTATAAGCGGGGTAAGGTATGAATAGAATTAGTACAAACATGATTAATGACAATCTCCAGTATCAGACCAGAAGACGAAGCGTGGAGATGAACGATGTTCAGGATCAGATTTCCAGTCAGTCGCGGTTAAATAAGCTGCGTAACGACCCGGCTTCTGCGGCCCACGCAACCAGGTACTCATCCTACATAACCCGGTTAGAACGGTTCAGTGATAACCTGGAAACAGGAATCTCCCAATACAAAACGGCTGAGGGGCATATGCGCCAGGCCGTGGACGTGTTGCAGGAAATTCGTCAGATTGCCGTACAAGGCTCCACCGGTACCTACTCCCAGGAGGATACAATCCAGATGGCACGGAGGGTGGATGAACTCCTCGGACAATTAGTTGCCACGGCAAACGCCCAGAGTGGTGATGGAACAGCGGTATTCGGGGGGGATCGATCAAAAACCCTCCCGTTCAGACCGGTGGAAGGCAGGGTGCCCGGCTTTGGAGGATCGGTTATAACCGGTGTAGAGTATACTGGTTCTCTTGGTACCAAACAAACCGAAATAGCCGACGGGACCTACATGGAACTAACAATCCCTGGTAATCAGGTATTCTGGGCGGATAATCAGCAGGTCTTCTCTCAGACCGACGCTTCCGGATACGTTGCTACCCAGGATAGCGCCATCTCAATTGACGGGAAGGAAATCCCTATCTCCCAGGGCGATAATATCTACTCCATCATAGCAGCCATTAACCGTGCAGATGCCCCGGTAAAGGCTCGATTGGATCCCGTGCAGAACTCTCTGGTACTCGAAACCACAACCCCCCACCAGCTTTGGCTGACCGATCAGGAGGGAAGCGTACTCAGCGATCTCGGCGTCATACGGAACCCAGAGAGTAAACCACCCCAGAATCTCGCGGGAGATGCCCGGGTGTACGGGGGCTCCCTCTTTGATTCTGTCATCCGGCTGAGAAATGAACTGTATCAGGGCGATGTGATTGACATTGGGGGAGGGGGATTACGGGGGATTGATGCCGCCATGGATAACCTACTCTCCAATGTAGCCAAGGCAGGTGCCAGAACCGAGCGGATGGAAATATCCTACCGGGGAATCGAGCGGGAGACCTTGGATATGACGGGGCGTTTGAGTAAGGAGACCGATGTAGAGATGACCAAGGCAATCACTGACCTAAAAACCCTAGAGATAGCCCACCAAGCAGCTCTCTCGGCATTAGCACGGATCGTACCCACAACCCTACTGGACTTCCTGAGATAACAGACAAAAAGGATGAGCAACCTATGAGGAAGATTGTAACCAAAGCCTACGGCCCCTTGGAAGTTGACGACAGACAGTTCATACAATTCCCCTCGGGAATACTCGGCTTCGAGGCTCTCAAAGAATATGCGCTAATCGATTCCAAGCAACCACCCTTTTTATGGCTCCAGAGTGTAGAAGATCAGACGGTTGCCTTCGTGGTCATTTCACCCCTGGTTTTTCGTCCGGATTTCGTACTGGATATTCCGAAAAGCGAGTATGAGGACCTACACTGGGAGCAGGATGAGGAGCTATTAGTTCTGGCCATTGTGACCATCCCCCCGGAAGGCGGTCCCATGACAGCGAATCTCCAGGGCCCGGTGATTATAAACAGACAAAAACGTATAGGAAAACAGGGGATCCAGCTGGGAAGCCAATGGCGCACCCGGCATAACATCATCGAGGAACTCTCTGGAAAGGGGGGTGCCTAGATGCTTGTCCTAGCAAGAAGGGTTCATGAAGCCATCGTTATCGGAGATTCGATTGAGATTTCCATTGTAGATATCAGGGGGGACCAGGTAAAACTGGGTATAAAAGCCCCGCAGTCTGTAAAGGTATTTCGGAGAGAAGTCTACGATGCCATCCAAGAGGAAAACCGCTTAGCAGCTAAAACAAGTACCGAGATACCCGACTTACCCCAATTCCGGAATACCCCGGCATTTCAACAGAAGGGACATACAAATACCCCAACGTCGCCCCCTTCAGATACCCGGAACACCGATAAGGAAAATCCTCAAAAGGAGGAATAACCCCGGCTGTTATCTTCCACCGCCTGGCTTTCCCTCAGGTACTCCGGACCAAAATCAGGAGCATCGGTTTCACCCCGGGCAAACCGCTCCAATCCAAGGCGGATCATCCCGGCGGCGATGTTGGGCCGGGGAGCAGAATCCAACACCCAGCCCTCCGGAAGATCCTGGTTAGTAATAAACCGGTCCGCATGGGGGCCGGTGAGCAGTACCCTTCCTGGGTTATCCCCTAATGGTTCCCTAACCAGGGACTGAATAGCTGAAACGAGCTCCGCCGGTTCTTTATCCCAGGCAGGAGAACACGCCATCCCCCGGGAGAACGCCTGGGCATAGTACCGCTGTTTTCTTCCATCGATAACCGGGAGGACCACTCCCGGAAAAAAGCCGTAGATCCAGCCGTATACCTCCAGAAGGGAAACACTCGCCATGGGGGTGCCTACCGCCCCTTGAAACCCCTTGGCAAAGGACATGCCGATCCTCAGCCCAGTGAAGGATCCGGGTCCCCGGGAGCAGACGATTCCGGTAAGGTCCTTGGGAGTAATCCCCGCCTTGGACAGGAGCCGGTCAACCTCCTGGGGCAGGACCTCTCCATGAGTCAAGCCGATCTCTAGGTAACTGCTGTACAGCAAACCGCCATGGAATACGGCGACCGAAAGAAACTCTGCTGTGGTATCGAAGGCTAAAATAGATTGCATGGTAATTCCTCGCTCTAAGCGTCGGCGTCCCGTACTTCCCCCAGGGGTTCCCCTGCCCATGAGAGGATGCGTTCCGGTGCGGTGACGGGGATGGAAAGTGTAAGCTGCCGCTGGGTAGATTCTTTTTGTATTTCTAGGGTGATTGTAATGCTTCTATCAGGGAGTAATTCGGGTGCACGACTTGCCCATTCTATCAGTACGATAGAATCTTCAGTAAAATACTCCTCAACCCCGATCTGCAGTAGTTCATCCTCTCCTCCCATACGGTACCAATCCATGTGAACCAAGCCCGGGCTTCCCTCGTATTCCTGGATGATGGCATAACTCGGACTGGTTATTTCCTGCTGAATCCCCAACCCCCGGGCAAATCCCTTGGTAAACACCGTTTTACCTGCTCCCAGCCCCCCATCCAGGGCAATGATGGTACCCCCGGCGCACCGGCGTGCGAGGGTTTCGCCAAGCCCTGCTGTATCCTCCTCCAGGTTTGACACAACGGAAAAATACCTACGCTCAGTACTCACGGCAGGTGTCCGTTGCGTTCAAGATCGTGGATGTAGGGCTTCAGGGCCCGCAGGATGGGAATAACCGGATAGTTTACCGAATCGGGGACAATCACCTTTACCTCTTTTTCCCCCAGGGGTGTCATCTCTATGGAAAACTCCACGGAAAACTCCAGAGTATTAAGGTTCTTCGCTTCCATAACGACATGGGCGCGGTATTCCTTTCGGTAGGAAATGTACATTTGTTTTCTGGTAATATCTGTTAACGTTCGTATGACCATTGATGTTCCTATAGTATCCGAAGAAGCTGCCATGGTAAATCGGATTGGTGCCTCAGTACACTAAATTTGAATCAGATATACCGTATACGAAGGCCTGAATTTCATTCAGGTGTTTGGTACTCACCCGGGTGAACGCAATATGCATGGTACCTCCCAGGGGTTTTACCGCATTCATGTGCAAGACCTTCCCGAAGGCGATAATCCCCTGGGTCTCTCCCACATCGAATGTCAGTTTCAGCAAGGTTCCCTTTTTAAGGGGATTCCGGGAAAAGACAGCACAACCGCCGGCCGAGATATCCTCAATCTGGCCGAGAAAGTTACGGTTACTGCGAACCACCGCCCGGCGCGTTGCCTTACGCCCGGATCCCTCAGTAATGATTTCTACCTGCTGAAAGTAGGTAGGGCGGTTCATCTCCCGGCGGGGGTAGCGCCGCATCTGAACCTCCTGCATAGCCGATACATGATCCACCAGTAGGATGTCTAGTCCCTCAACCTGGGATAATTGCTTAATCTTCGTATCAAACCGGTAGACCTTCCCGTTTTCAAATACACACCTGATCCGTGCCTCGGCATTTTTTGAAAACCGGTAGACAGTTCCGCCGTGTTTCGGATTTTCGATCGCTAAAAAGCTCTGAATACTTCCGGTTACCATAGTTTCTATGGGAGGGTTGCCCTTGGTATACAGGGTGACGGGTTGTCCCTGTCTCAGTACCGTAGACCCCGGCCCCTTTGCAACCCGGGCTTGGTTTGAAACAATTCGTTTTATAGCAAAGATTCTGCCGATGATGGCATCCCGTTGGGTTTCAGACATGGTGGCTGCAGATAGATCATCAATCAACCGCTTTATGACCTTATTCAAAAAACCGCTATTGCTGAGTAGGCGCTCCGGATTTGTTATATTCTGCTGTTTGATGGCCTTCTCTAAGATTTGAATCTGTTCCTTGGAAAGCCCTAGGTTCTTCGCCTGTTTTTTAAAACTCCCAACCCGTTTGGGGCCACCCCCGGAACGGCGCCCGTTGCGAAGGGCGCCTATGGAAAAAATCAGTATGATCAGGAGTATAAACCCGCCCACTACCAAGGCTGAAGAATTATCCGCTTTCGCAATGAACTGTAATAGCATGTACTGCCCCATGCCTAGGCCCCCTGGAGCAATGAGGACAGGCGTTCGAACTGTTCGGGGAGCTCGTATTCGAGGATATCACCCAGGAGAATGAGATCCTGATTCTCAATTCCCTCTGCTAATTCATCAAGCAGGCTATTGAGCTGATTTCCCGCCGCATCCAGTTCATCATGGTCAATGGTACCCTCCTCGGTCTGAAGCGAAATAATCGTGGCGAGCCGCAGGGTCCTGGCAAGTTTGGACAGAAGATCAATGAGCCGGTACATGGTATTCTGTGCCTCCTCAGGATGTCCCTCGCGATACTGGTGGCTCACCTTGGCCAGCTGAGGCTGCAGTTCCTGAAGAACCGAAAGGGTGGAGACGCTTTCGTTCAGCGGGTTCTGGTATTCCTGGATCCTGGTTGTAACAACCTGGTGAACCAGGGTGAGCCGGGAGAGAAGTTCCGGTATACCCGACACATCCCTATTTCCCCCAATCCAGTCAGCCATCTGATCTTGTAAAAAGCCAGGAATATCCGAGGTTTCACCCAAAAGATGTCTGAGCCCTGAAAGTACATGGGGCCACTCCTGAAGGATCTCGCCGAGTTCCTTTCTCAGGGCATTCTCCTCCACACTCTGCTCCAAAGCCGCACTCAATAGGTCGAAGTATTCCAGTACAACGACTAATTGCTGCTGTTCCAATATCAGGGGATGGAGAGCGGTTATCCGGAGCTCCTCTATCTCGTCCATGGGAATATGCTCCCACTGGTCAAACTCCCCCAGGGATTTATGATCACCGTCGGCGCTTACCGACTGAACCGCGAGGCCGGAATCCTGGAGCCATTGTTGTACCCCTAGGTATGCGTCTCCGAGATTTTTTTCGTCCTGCCAGGTGATGTCGACCTGTTCATCGTTGATAAATACCTTCACGTTTAAATCCTTATGGTGCTAATTTTGGTTTTGGGGATTCAACCCCTGGATGTCTCGGGATTGGGTCTCCAAACTGTTTATGGCGGACTCCATCCTGCCGAATTGTTCCTTCATGCGTTGTTCATACCCTGCCAAGTAATCTTCGTAGCTTGAAATTTCCTCGTCTGTCCGGTCAATCTGGCGGTCTATGGACTGGGTATTTGTGGTGATTATCCCGCCGGTCTGAACGAAGGGTCTCATAAGTTCATCAATTTTAAAAGCCACTCCAGAATCCACGAGCAAATCACCGTCACTATCGGTACCGAAGAGCTCCTTCACCGCCGGTAGGTTTTGTAATAGGGCCTGATCAAGGGCCGATTCATTAATCTCCAAATATCCGCGCAATCGGCTTGCGTTGATGCCGGCCCCCCCCTGGCTTGAGGCGTTGGTTGCTATACCGACCTGGGCCAAAAGACGCATATCGTTACCCGCCCTGGTATCGTAGGGTGACATGGTAATGGTCTGTAACCTATTTTTGATGGTATTAAGGGTTGAATTACCCTGAAGACTCCCTAATCGCTCCATGGCCTCTTCTTTTTCCTCGGGAGTAAAGTAGGAGATTTCTTCCACAATCTCGGGCTGATTCCTGGTCAAAATGTTTATATCCCGGATGACCTGGTTATAGGTTGCTACGAACTCAATGAGCACGTCCTTTATACGCTCTCTGTCAGGTTCAATGCTCAGAGTAACCGGCTCGGGGGATTCTCTCTTAATGGTTAGCGTAACACCGGGAATAACGTCATCCATAGTGTTTGTTGGCCGTTCAATGCGTACACCTTCTAATTCGATTTCTGCATCGCTGGCTACGCTTACCGGATTTAGCGGCTGATAATCACCCCGCACGGTGGGATCGGATATCTCCAATGCACTGAGTTCCAGATTGCGGTGGGTATTTGAGTTGGTTATGACCAATTCGGAGGGGATCCCCAACTCCGAGAAGGCCAGGGTGAAATTTTGGGGAGTCCTCAGTGGTACCTGAGGTAGATCCACAACCTGGCCGTCCACATTCACCTGGAGAACCCTCTGAGTATCCTGGCGAGGCGGCGGGGCTGGAGCTTGATACTCCGGTAGGGGGGCGGTGCTGGGAAGATCCGGTAACCGTATACCCTGAAACTCAGCCGCTCCCGGGCTGGTAATCTGCGGTCCCTCGGGAGGAGGTATAACCGATGTACTCTCATCCAGGGGATGCAGCACCGCCTGGTACGAAAGCATCATATTTGGATTGAACCCATCCTTAGGTAGCGGGATCCGAAGGTTAGACCCGGGTTTAAGTGATAAAACGCCATCCTGAAAGGAAACAGATTCGTTGTTTGCCAGGGAAGCGAGATCCGGTGAGAACCCTGGTTCTTCCGCAGGTGCGATCAAACCAAGATCAAGGGCAAGTTCTTGAGCATCCCCGGAGAACCCAAGCGCATTCTCGGTTCCCGGAAGTTTCGATTCCAGGGTTAATACATAGCTATCCCTTCTGTTACGAATAACCGCCGATCCCAGTAGTTCAGGATTTCTCTGATTTAGCGCGGCGGAGAATTCCTCCAGATTACCACCCCGAAACCGAAGGGTTATCGGAGTCGAGCCGACTGAAAATTCATATATCCCCTGGGGAACCTCAAAATCATTGGGTACGGGTTCAGAAATAAACTTATCAGGTTTAGCTACCTTGTTAACAACGATCGAGCTGATACCCTCAGGGGTGTTTCGGTCGGATGAGGCTGTAAGGACAGACTCGTTACTGGAAACGGCCGACCGGTCGTTGAAGGGGTTTTCAAAGCTGAAAAGGGAACGGGCAGCATCCCGGAGTACTGTAAGCTGCCGGTTAAACGACTGCCATGTAGAGCGTTGAGTCTCAAGATCGGTTTTTCTGGTCTCCAGACGGTCCAGAGGGACGCGCTCTGCCTTGACCAGTTCCTCAACCATTTGTCCTGTGTTGAAACGGCTAGAAACGCCGGGTATTGAAATATCAGACATGCAGGTTCCTCATGAACGGCCCTTACCGAGGCCCGGAACCCGGACCTCTCAAATCGTTTCGTCTATCAGTAAGCCTAGGTATTCTTGAATCCGGGCCTGCAACTTCTGTAATTCGGCTGCGGGCAGTTCCTTGATTACTTTATCGGTGTCAGGATCGATGATCTTAACCACCACCTGGTCTATGTCGTCATTGATAGTGTATTTAAACTTCTTCTGAAGACTTCCCGAATAGGTATCCATCCGGTCAACTGCTTCCTGAATTTTTTTATGAATTTCATCACGGCTTGAGGCAATACCTTGGGCAACTTTTTGCTGGCTTTCAACCCGTTGCCGCTGGTTTTCCGTTCGCCGTTCTGCCATACGCTGGGTTAGCTCCACAGACTGTTGTACTCCCGGGTTTCCCTGGGGACTACCGCGCATTCCCAATATTTCCATGGACATAGTTCTTACCTCCCTGTAAGAAAATAGGGGGAGAGAGCGCGACTCTCCCCCCAATGATGGTTTGAAAGAGAAGACGTCCAGTGTTCTCTTTCGTGACAATGTTCCTGCTTGGTTTTAACCAATGAGTTGGAGCGCAGACTGGGTCTGCATGTTGGCCTGGGCAAGCATGGCAGTATTGGCTTGAGTGAGAATTTGATTTTTTACAAAATCAACCATCTCTCCGGCCATATCTACGTCCCGAATCCGGGACTCGGATGCCTGAAGGTTTTCAGCGGCTACATCAACACCTTTTTGGGCCATTTCGAACCGGTTCTGGTAGGCACCAAGATCCGCGCGCTGCTGGCTTACAACCCGAAGCGCTGCATCTACTGCACCGATGGCGCTGTTAGCAGACTCAGGATCATTAAGATTGATGGTTTCTCCGCTGCCCTGCATATTTGTAAGCCCTAGAGCTTCTGCAGTCATTGTTCCAACGAACACTCTCTCATTCTGATCCATATTAGCACCAACCTGGAATTGCATTACTCCGCCAGAAACCGAATCCTGGGCGAAGGCGCCTGTCAGCATGTTCATTCCATTGAACTGGGCGTGGCTTGCAATCCTGTTGATTTCATCGACCAGCTGAGATACCTCCACCTGGATCTGCATTCGATCTTCACTGGTATAGATTCCGTTAGCTGACTGAACCGACAGCTCACGAACCCGGTGCAGCATATCCTGGGTATTTTGAAGGTAGCCTTCGGTGGTTTGAATGAATGAAACCGCGTTCTGAATATTCCGGCTGGCCTGATTCAAGCCCCGTACCTGAGACCGTAGCTTTTCACTAACAGCCAGGCCGGATGCATCATCAGACGCCCGGTTAATCCGCATTCCAGAGCTGAGTTTTTCAATGTTGCCCTGCAATTCTACGTTTCGTTCACCGAGTACGCGGTTCGCATAGGCTGCGCTCATGTTGTGGTTAATGATCATATAACCCTCCTTGAAATATAGTAAAAGGCCGTCCGTGCCTTTTATCTCCAACTGCCGGTTTCCGGGGTACTCATCGCGCTGAACCCGCATTTTAGAAAACCATTAGTGGAGAGACCAACTTGACTCGGTATCGATGCTGGGAGGTAAATCAAAGGGTGCAGGACCTGATGTAAAGCACAAGTATGAGTCAACAGGTCCCTCCACTTCAGTCGGAGGAATCGATCAATCCAAGCAGTCTCAAGAAGGGATGATGTTTTTCAAAGATCATTGGTTGAGATCTATTTGCCCATAGATTCATCCAAACTACAGTATAACACAGGTGCCCCCGGTTCTGCCAATAGTCTCACCACCGTGATGGAAGGTTAGGGGTATCCGTGTTGCCCTAGGAACCAATGCAATAAATAAAAGCACCCCGGCCTGAACGGAAACGTTCAAACCGGGGTGAAATGCTTACGCTTTATGAATTTCCCTTAGGAATTAACCCAGAAGCTGAAGTACCGATTGGGTCTTCATATTCGCTTGGGCAAGCATTGCATTCCCGGCCTGGACAAGAATCTGGTTCTTTGTGAATTCCACCATTTCCTTAGCCATATCAGCATCGCGAATTCTTGATTCAGCGGCTTGGAGATTTTCCGCGCCGATGTCAATTCCCTTAACTGCCATCTCTAGCCGGTTTTGGTATGCACCCAGATCAGCCCGCTGTTTGTTCACAGTCCGTAAAGCGGTGTCCACAATTCCAATGGTTGCATTGGCACTTTCAGCGTTGGAAAGGGTAACAATCCCGTTATCCCCTTGATTCCTCAAGCCGAGAGCCGCTGCGGTCATGGTCCCGATGACAACCTGTTCCCGCTGATCCATATTTGCCCCAATATGGAAGAACAGATCCTGACCTGCGCCGCCCATATCCTGCGCACCGGAGAACCGGCCGGTCAGCAGGTTCATGCCGTTGAACTGAGCATGGGATGCAATACGATCAACTTCATCAACCAGCTGAGAAACCTCAACCTGGATCTGCATCCGGTCTTCAGCGGTGTAGATACCATTGGAGGATTGTACAGCGAGTTCACGAATTCTCTGAAGAATATCCTGTCCTTCCTGGAGGTACCCCTCGGTGGTTTGGATCATAGAAATTCCATCAGCAGCATTCCGTGAAGCCTGGTTCAATCCCCGGATCTGACTCCGCATCTTCTCAGATACAGCCAAGCCTGAAGCATCATCACCTGCTTTGTTAATACGCAGACCTGATGATAGTTTCTCCATGCTTTTGCTGACATTGGCGTTATTCACACCAAGCTGACGTTGAGCGAACTGGGCGCTCATGTTGTGATTAATAATCATCCTATCCTCCTTGATAGTGTGGTTCGGGCATCCGTGCCCTTTTTTTTATAAACTGCTTAAGTGTTTAGCTCAGCAGCCGATAAACAGAATAGGGGTTAGTGGGCATATCCAAGAACGATCTTGAAATAAAACCCTTCCCTGTGCTGACTATCGGCATTCCGGGGAGGAAACTTTAACGTTTTTTTTATGAATATCGTTTAGGTTCCGTACCATGGTTAATTACCAGCCCCCGGGCCGCTCCGATGGCCCACGGTTGACCTTGGTTTGTAGGGCTTCTCGGTGATTTCTGTACAGTAGTCAGAGTGATGTACCCCACCCCTGTATATAGGAAAGCGTATACCGTCTTCACGAATGCAGGGGGAGGCGTAAGGTAAGGGCGGCCGTCGGGGTTAGCACCTAGGATTCATTCAGCCGTTTATCAATCTCGGTGATGTATTCAGGGGCTAACGGGTCATCCGGATCAATAACAAGTACGGTCTCGAAGAATCCCCGGGCTTCCTCGTACTCCTCTGCCTTCATGTGCAATACGCCTAGGTTCGAGAGTATCTTGGTGTTCTCGGGTTCTAATTCCATAGCTCCCAGTAGACTTTCCTGCGCTTGGCCAAGATTCCCTGTCTCCATACAGCAGATGGCATGCTCATTGAGGGTGTCTGGGTTCTGTCCGCCGAGCTCCAGTGTCTTTTCAAAGGCCTGTAATGCCTCCTCATACCGGCTAAGACGTCGTAACGCCCATCCCTTTATAAACCAGGCATTCCAAACCCCTGGATTTGCAGACAGGAACTGCTCAATCTTCTCTAGACCCTCGGTTTCCTTATTTAACCTAATAAAATCGTAGGCTTCTTTAAACAGGATATCATTTAGATTCTGTTTCTCAAACTCTGCGAGGATTTCCTCTACTTCATTTTTGTGGTCTGGATTTTCTGAGCTATCAAGGTAGGCGTGAAACGAAGCCCGGGAACGGCCGTAGTTTCGAATCTTCATAAAGAAATAGCCAGAGTAGAGGTAGGTCTCCGGTAGAGGCTCGGAATGGTCAGTACAAACCCTATACCAATGGTAGGCCTCATCTTCGAATTCCTGGGTCAGGGCTTCTTTGCCCAACATTCGGTAAGCCTCTGCTCGCTTCTCGTAGAGTAGGGCAAGGTTGAGTTGAGCCCGATTGCTCTCGGGTTGGAGTCCTAAAAGCGCTAAAAAAATTTCCTCCGCAATGTCGAAGTCTTTGTTGTCTGCCTTCAGGATCGCAGTTTGGGTGAGCTCCGCGATGATGTCGGGTCGGGCAGAGACTATGAATTGCCGGTAATAATCCGCATCCTCGTGTTCCGGGTGATACGCTAATACCTTAAGCATGCCCGACAGGATCATTTCCCACGAAAGTTCGTCAATAGACCAGCTATCCTGTTCTCCCGCGGTCTCGATGGGGAGCATCTTTTCTGGATCTAAGGAGAAGGAGGGCAGGGAGACATTCATCCCCTCGGGTATCGAAATATATAGAATATTTTTAAGTTTTTCGTCTCGAACGAGATCGATTCGTGAATCGTGCATACTACTCCTGTGGTTTGCTCTTTTTAATTGTCTTTAAAAAATTGCTTATACGTAATTTATACTCAGCGGGTATTGCCTTTTCATCAAACTGAATTGCAAAGGCCGCCAGATCCTTCCGTCCCTGAACCTGTTCAAACCGAATCACCTTTCCCGAAAGGCTCACAGAGCCGTCCTGCTCGGTTAGTCCGAGTTTGATAGTTGCAGGTTTATTAACAAGAAATTGTGCGAATCCCATAATGATTACTTTCATACCGGAGAAGGATAGATCCCGAATAATACACCGCCGGGGTATGTGCTCAATGGTTAGTAAGACATTTTTAGGATCAATGCCCAGGGCAGAAAGGGTCTCCGGGGTTGCTGGGATCCGCTCTTCCCGACGCTGCTGGAAACTAGCATTTGCTTCGAGCAGGGTTCCCAGGCGGTAAATCAGCTCATCGGGCGGGCGGTTAGTATAGACCAGGTTAATAAAATTAAGGTCCGGCTGATCCTTATTGTAGGGAACGAAGGAGACAATTTTCGAGTTAATAAAAAAGGTAATTGGATCGGTCTTCTCCTTCTGGATGAAACTAAAGCGAAGTTGAACCATATTCTTCGCCTTGCTGGTTACTTCCTTCAGGGGTCCCTTAATATTTGCAATAACCTTGGCCGAGCTCATGGAGCTTGAGTAGAGAAGAACCGGCCATTGGTATCCAAGGCATCGTATTTGCACATTTTTTGCATACAGAAGCGTTGCCCGGATGACATCCTTTGTAAAGGTTACATCTACGTTCTGAAAATCGCTGTAGTATTTTGCTATTTGTTGGCTTGTTATTACTGACATACTATCTGGGGGAATAGTAATTGCCTGGGGCAACAAAGTCAATTCAAGGGCAGATTTACCACATCATTTTCTGTTTCTGTGAGGTGTGGTATGCCTGCCGGATTGTTAGGAGAGACACTCGTCGATCGTTCGTATAAGCCGTTTGGTGATCTCATCGACCTCGCGTTCATACTCCTGGCTGCTGAGGGACGATTGTGCCTGTTGTTTGAGCATTTCTTGGGAGTTCTTTAGTTTATGCAGCTCATCGGCTAAAAGCAGGCTCGCGAGGATGCTGATCTTGAGAGGATCCGTGGTTTTTACCCCTGTGGTAACCTCAGAGATCTTTGCCTCTAGATAGGAGAGGATCTCCCGGAGGTAGGCGGGATCCTCATCGGATTGGATTGTAAAGCTGGTACCCAGTAGGTTAATGGTCATAGGCTTCTTGCACGGGGCCGGATAAAATAGCCGGACACAGGGTATCCGGCTTTCTGGCTAACATTAAAACAAATCCAGTTCTTGGTCATCGTCATCCGGCTCTTGGGCAGGTTCCTCATGGTAGGCATCCCCGGCTTCCTCAGGAGAACCCAGGGTATCTTGGGTTTCCTCGGGTTGGAGGGTTGCTCCGGCATTCGAATCCCCTTGCTCTTCTACTTCAGCCTCCTGCTGGTCAGTCTGGTGCTGTACTGGAGGAGGGGTTGGTGTTTCCGCAGTGTTGCGGGTTTTCTCCTCAGGGGCGGCGGGTTCCGAGGTAGAATGGCCAGCGCTGAGTTCATTGAGTTGATTAAGGGCAGAAATTATGCCCTGCTCAATTTCGCTCTGCTCCTCCTTGAATTCTTCAATGAGAAATTCCAGCTCATCGATACGCTCCTCGTATTTGGACAACCGAGTTCTGAGGGTCTTGTTTTCTTCTTGGAGGTTGGCCAGCAGGCTTACAGCCTGCTGTACCTTGGTTTCAAGTAACCGAATTTGCTCAACGCTAATCATAATTAGAGGGCCTTTTTTGCAGTGTCTACGAGAGCTTTAAATGCATCCCGGTCTTCAATAGCGAGGTTTGAGAGTGATTTTCGGTTCACCTCTACCCCTGCCTTATGCAGTCCTGCAATGAATCTGCTGTAGTTGATGCCTTCCTCCCGCACTGCTGCGGAGATACGGGCAATCCATAGCTGACGAAAATCCCGTTTTTTGGCCTTTCGGTCGCGATATGCGTAGGTAAGGCTCTTGGCTACAGCATCCTTGGCGGTACGGAAGTTGGTACTCCGTCGGCCCCAGTATCCCTTGGCAAGACCGAGAATCTTCTTCCGTCGGTCCTTTCGGCGTGTGCCGTCAACTGCTCTTGGCATTTTATCTCCTTAAAAAAGATGGGTATTTGTACCCGTGATTGCCGGTTCTTCGGTAGCCATTAACCTCGAACCTGGCTTTCCCCTTTGGGATTTGATCGACCTTCTTCCCCGGAAACTTATCCGTAGGGAAGAAGCTTTTTTACCCGTTCCGTCTCCGCATCACTGAGGATGCCGGTTTTACGGAGGTTCCGCTTACGTTTCGTACTCTTTTTGGTCAGAATATGGCGAAGTCCTTGCTTCTTATATTTGACCTTACCGGTACCGGTAAAAGAGTACCGTTTTGCTGCGGCTCTCCGGGTTTTCATCTTAGGCATGATGTACCTCTTTCTATTTTTGGATTCGATGGTTTCTAATTGAGTGTATACCAGATTATCACTGGATTACTGCCCAATTATTGACACCGTACTTATTTCTTAGATTTCGGACTCAGCAGCATATACATAAACCGGCCTTCCATGGTAGGGGCTCGGTCAACTGAATGGGTTTCCTCTCCGAGGTTTTCCAGTACCTTCAGTAACACGTCACGTCCGATTTCGGTGTGTGCTAACTCGCGTCCGCGGAAGCGAATAGTTACCTTGACCTTGTTTCCTTCTTCAAGAAATTCCAAGATATGCTTTGTTTTGAAAGCCAAATCATGACTTTCAATTTTTGGCTGCATACGAATTTCTTTGAGTTTCACCTGTTTCTGCTTCTTCTTCGACTCTCGGTTTTTCTTTTCGGTCTCGAACTTATACTTTCCGTAGTCAATTAACTTGCAGACCGGCGGATTTGCATTGGGTGAAACCTCTACGAGGTCCAGACCTTTTTCCTTCGCTTGAGCCAAGGCCTGATTGGTCGGGACAACCCCCAATTGCTCTCCTGCCTCGTCAATGAGCCGTACTTCCCGCACTCGAATTAATTCGTTTATTCGTAAATCTTTCGCAGCCAATCTTCCTCCTTCTTGGATCTACCACATTGTATTCTTGTTGTTGTGATGTATATACCCGCCAACTATACCAAAAGTATTCAAGACTTGTCTACATTATCCTCCAGGAGCATACAGATCTGAGTTGCAAAGAGGTCTTTTCCTAAGGAGATTTTCCTATTTCCGGCAATGGCGATTTCATCTACGATTCGCAATCCTAATTCTGTGGCAAGCCGGATAAAATCACTTCGGGTACAAAAATGGATATTTGGGGTATCATACCATTGATATGGAATGTTCTTATTAACCGGCATCTTACCTAGGAGGGCAAGCTGAAGCCGGTTCTGAATATGGCCGAAATTCGGGAAATTTACAATAATCTGTTTTCCGACCCGGGTCATTTCCTTCAGTAAGAATACCGGATTGTGAATCATTTGAAGGGTTTGATTGAGGATAACATAATCATAGGTCTTCGAAGGGTAGTCCTTTAACCCCTCCTCGAGATTGCCTTGGAACACCGAGAGCCCCCGGGAAATGCAGGTAATTATCATAGCCTCTTCGATGTCTACCCCGCGGCCTTGGACCTGTTTCGTGGAAATCAACAGCTCCAACAGTTCGCCGTCTCCGCAACCGAGGTCCAGAACCTTTGTGCCGGGTTGTATAAATCGAGCTATTTCATTGTAACTGAATCGTTCAGACATGCGCATCACCTCCCTGGGATTCTCCGGCTATGGAGCGACGGGACGCCAAATATGAAGAAATGAGAACTTCCTGACGCTGGGTTTCTAATAAGAAGGAGTCGTGTCCGTAGGGACTGGCTAGTTCTGAATAACTAACATCCCTTCCCACCTTCATCATGGAATACACCAGCTCCTTGGATTGGTAGGATGGGAACAACCAATCCGTGGTATACGAGATAACGAGGTAAGAGCATGAAGCACGCTCAAAGGCCTTATCGAGTCCTCCGTATGTTGCGCCAAGGTCATAGTAATCCATGGCCTTTGATAGGTAGATATAGGAATTGGCATCAAAGCGATCAACAAATTTATCTCCCTGGTGATTCAAATAGCTTTCTACCTCAAATTGGTCATTGAAATCGAAACCGAAATGCTCCCGCTCTTGGAGGCGTCTGCCGAATTTGGCATGCATGGATTCATCGGAAAGGTAGGTAATGTGGCCCACCATTCTGGCTATTGAGAGACCTCTGTGGGGATTGCTGTGTTCGTAGTAATCCCCCTGGCGCCACTCCGGGTCGCTCATAATGGCATTGCGTCCCACCGCATTAAACGCGATACCCTGGGCTGATAGTTGTCCAGTTGAGGCAATTATGATCGCCCTCCGTACAATGTCGGGGTAGGCTACACTCCATTCCAGAGCCTGCATCCCTCCCATGCTTCCTCCAGCAACAGCATACAGGGTGCTAATACCCAAATGGTCAAGAAGCAATTTTTGTACAGCAACCATATCCCGGATGGTGATGACCGGAAATGAAAGTCCGTAGGGTTTTTCGGTCTGGGGATTGATGGAACCCGGTCCGGTGGTTCCCATACAGCCCCCTAGGGTATTGGAGCAGATGATAAAAAACCGATTTGTATCGAAGGCCTTTCCGGGGCCGATCATGGTATCCCACCATCCTGGATTTTTATCTTCAGGGTGGTAACGGCCCGCGGCGTGGGCATCTCCCGAGAAGGCATGGAGTATGAGAATCGCATTCGTCTTGTCTGAGTTCAGGGTTCCATAGGTCTCGTACCGAACAGAGACAGGACCGAACCCTTGACCGTTTTCCAATTTCAATCCGTCTTTCTGAGGAATGAGGAGCGTATCTGAGTAGTGTACAATCATAGTAGGGAAATCCTAGGATGGGCCGGGGGCTGTGTCAATAACCGATATTGCAAAATCACCGTCCTTGTGGTAGCGTTTTTTTACTATGACACTCTTTGCCTTTCTTGCTATCCCCCTTTGGTACGCATTTCTCTTTATCCGATACCAATTTTCCTTGTTCCCGAACAGGTATGTGCGGGGACCGATTTTTTTTGGGGCCCTATGGTTCGGCCTGTGGCTACTACTCCGGATCGTATTTCCCGGACTTTTTACTCCGACCCTTTATAATACGGCTGTTTACAGTCAGGCTGGGATTGTTCATACCCTCGTTCCTATGGTGGTTATGCTGGGTTGGACCCTTATCCGGTTTCGGAATGATTTAAAGTACCGGCGGAGCAGGGGGTTGTTTCCCTTTTTGGCTGGCATGTATGCGAGTTTTTTCTTCCTGAATAGTTTTTTAGATTTGCTGGTGTTTCCCTATCCAGGCGTGATGAGTAGGGACTTCTTTTTACCAATCTACCGTATGACAATGATTTTCTTGGTACCCCTCACGGTAAAAAAATGGTTTTCATGGCAACCGGTACATCGGATGCTTCTCTTGGTTTGCACCGGGGCCGCCATGTTTATTGGCCCCGTGCCGGTTCTTCTGGAATTTCTTCGGCTGGAAGGGGCTGGAGTGATATCGGTATTTTTCCTAATCGGGGTTGCTCTGTTTGGGGTTGAGATTCCGCGGATTCTGCCGAACCTTGTGGCTCCTATACAGAAGTTTCTCAGATTAGGTATGGGTGTTCTCAGGCACCGGTGGGCCGTATTGGTCCGTAGGTAGCTCATGAGAAGACGGCAATCCTCCGATTCAGTCCAACACAACGGGGATACAGCAATAGAATCGTACGAGGGTGGTATGGACTCAGCCCAGACGCCAGCGCCAATCGGCACATCGAAGAACCGGTTCAGAAGCTATGGACCACAGGGTTGCCGGGTGCTTTTCGTGGCGTTGTTAGTGTTCTCTTCTCTTTGGTTTCTGGGGTGCTCACCTGCTTCGGTACTTCTCGTGGACCAGGGGGCGAAGCTGTACCTTGAGCAGGTTGGTACCTCGACTCCACCCGGATCCCCGGAGATCAGCCTGGAACTGCTATCCCCTGAAGGGGGGGTGATGATTATTCCCGGCGAGGGGGAGGGGGCTCCCAGAGCTATGATCTACCGTGTTATAGAGCGGTATCCCGAGCTGCTTAGAGAACCTAATGTCCCCGGCGGGGTGGTTGATTTGACCTTTTCTGAGACAGCGGAAAAACAGTCTCTGGATCAAGTAATGATTCGGCAAGGGAAGGTGGTTCTCAGACCCGGGCTGCTTCCGGCTTTGGAGCAGCTATATGCGTATATTATCGATTCCGGATTAGGAGATAAAAAGGGGTTGGTACTATCGGCTGTGAAGTCTGGGGAGGTTGAGAACCTTCAGGAGGTTATCCGTAAGGGGTTTCTCGATGCCGGATTGACTGTTACTATACAGCAGCAGGTGCGAGGAGACGAGGGGATAGAGGATATCGTGGATCGAATAGATTTTACCCAAGGAGACTGGGCCTACATCGTCGCTCTGACCGATACGGGGTTTGAAGCCCTGTTTTCTGCGATTACCGATCAGGAGATAGCGCTTTTTCTCACCCATGGTGCGGTTATGGCTCAGTATGATACAAGGATTCAGGGTGCTATAGGTCCGGATGTTCAAGGAATGCTAGCCTATATCGCTGAGCACTTCAACGGGGGTAGTCTCCCGGAGGTCCAAGGCCCTGTCTATATTCCTGCAGTATTTTCTGCTCGGGAATGAAATGAAGCTACCGATATACTAGGGTATTCCATTTGACAAAGGGATACCACGGAAATATAATTCTGAGTACATTGCGGCTCAGACGACTATGCATAAAAAGGAGTGAAGGATGAAACGAGGCTTACTGCTCACGTTTTTCCTGGTAACAAGTGTGCTGCTCATAGTGCCCGCTGGCTTTAGTGATAGGCAGACTGAGAATCTTCAGTCGCGGATCATTGAACGCTTTGATAATCCCGATGGTACTGATTTATATGACTATCGTCAAAATCATCGTTGGATTGTACGGGGAAGCAAGTTTGTTACGGAAGGGTTTCCAAAGTTTGCCTGGGTTCAGGCTTGGCCAGAAGCGCTATATAGAGAGATACCGGAGGGTAGAGATGTTCGATCTCTCGGTGTGCAGGCTTCGTTTGATCGACTTGGATACAACTATCTTGAGTTTCTTCCGGTGGAGGATGAGGCTGATCAGGACGGAAATCCTATTCCCAAAGGAATACCGATCCCGGGTAGGGTGAAGAACCTTGACCTCTGGGCGTGGGGATCTAACTATAACTATTATTTGGATGTCCATTTACGGGACTATCGTGGGATTATTCATGTGCTCCGATTAGGACATATCAATTACAAAGGTTGGCAGAATCTTCGGGTAAATATTCCAAGCTTCATCCCTCAGGATGTGGTGTACGTACCTCAGAGGAAGGGATTGGAATTGGTCAAGATTGTCCTTTGGACCGAACCAGAAGAGAAGGTTGATGGTTTCTATTTCTATTTGGATGAGATTAAGGTTTTCACTGACCTGTTTGAATCACCCTTTGACGGAGAAGGTTTGGCCAATCCGCGAAGAGTGGAGGAATTGTGGGGCTCGGCTGAATCAAATCAGGGAGGGCAGCAGTAATGAAACGTAAATTGAATGCAATCTGGCTACTGTTACTTCTTGTCCCTGGATTGATCGGCGCACAAGAGTCCACACCCGAGGCTGCGAATATCGGCGTTGATACGGCACAGCAGCGGTTGAAAGAGGTATCCATATCTAAGTTTGAAGATCCCGGGTTTTGGGCGGTTACCATGCCCTTAGACCACGGTATCGCAAGCCATCGACGGTTCGAGGGTGGCCCCAGTGATAAGGATCCTCTTCCGGAGGAAGAAGCCGCGGGGATAACTGAGGAAGATCAGTATGTTCTAGGGGTGAAGGTTGAATATCTGCGAAGAGGATCAACCTCAATCTCGGTAATGCCCAGCAGGCCTCTCGCTGTACCTGGTATCGCTAAGACTATTCAGGTTTGGGTGGTTGGTCGGAATTTCAATCACCGGTTAAAGGTTGTGATCGAGGATTTCTTTGGGAACCGTGCCACCCTGGACATGGGGAAGCTTAATTTCTCCGGTTGGAAGCAGCTCACAGTGGCGGTTCCTCCCAGCGTTCAGCAACGAAGCCCCTACTACAATGGGGTCGGCGGAATCAAGATACTCGGATTTGTTGTAGAACCAGCATTAACCGAAACCTATGGTACCTATTACGTTTATTTTGATGACCTTCGGGTGACCACTGACTTGTTTGCTGAAGAAAATCGTGATCCAGATGACATGGTTGATAATTGGTAGGCTTATACAGCTGGTAATCTGATAGCACAAAGACCCGGTCCACCTGGCCGGGTCTTTTTTTAACGCAAAAGGCTGTAAACCACAGCAGATTATGCGGAACAAGCTATAAGTCCGCCCATGGGTGGTGTCGCCGCTGTTCAATGTTACAACCGTTTGCGCACTATGCTTTTTTTTAACCAATCAAGCCGTCCTATGGTATACTCGGGGCATGGAAGACTTTATTGGATTTCTTCGTCAGGTGTATTTTTTCAGGGAACTCAGCGATGACGACGTACAGGCTGTTGCCGACCTTAGTCATGAGCAGGATCTGGCCCAAGGCACAGTTGTGTTCCGTGAGGGAGATGAGGCGGACCGTTTCTACATTCTTATGGATGGAACCATCGAGGTTTGGAAAAAAAGCGTCACCGGTCAGGATGTGCTCCTCGCCACTGAAGGCAAAGGCCACATCTTCGGTGAAATGGCCCTAGTGGATGACCTACCCAGATCTGCAACAATTAAGGCGTTGTCCGATATCCGGGTGCTGTATATCAGCAGGGAGGACTTCACTAGGATTATGCACGACCGACAGGGGGTCTTGATCTCGGTTCTGCGATCTCTTTCTGGCATGATTCGGAAGAGCAATGAAAGTTTTATTGAAGATCTTAGCCGTCGGAATATTGAGCTTGAGCGGGCAAACCGGCAGCTTACCGCTGCTCAAAATGAGTTGATACGAGCAGAGCGTTTTTCGAACCTAGGGAAGTTCTCCTCGCTTATCATCCATGACCTTCGGAATCCTATTTCGGTTATCCGAGGGTATGCGGAGCTCCTAGGCTTTGTCTGTGATGAACCCGAGCGCGTACAGGAGTATTCCACCAAGATTGTCCAGGAATCTGATCGGCTCAATTCGTTTGCAAATGAGCTTCTTGATTATTCCCGGGGTCAGATCCGTCTCCGTCTCGGTCCGGTGTCTGTACCGCGGTTATTTCAACAAATAAAGGCACGGGTCTCAACACAACTAGGAAAGTCTGGAATACGCGGACGATTTTTAACCTCTCAGGGGTTGTCATTGGTAGCCGACGAGGAGCGACTGATCAGGGTCCTGGTAAATTTGGTTGATAATGCGAGAAAGGCCTCAGAAACCGGAGGAGAGATACTGGTAACCGGCAAGTCTATGGCAAAAAATCGAATTCAGATTGTGGTAGAAGACCGGGGTCGGGGTATGCCCCCTGAAATTCGGGAGAAGATTTTTGAACCGTTCTTCTCATCCAGCGAGCGGGGTGGAACCGGCCTCGGAATGGTGAGCGTTAAAAACATTGTAGAGGCCCACCAGGGATCTATTGAGGTTGACTCTGAACTCACCCGGGGGACTCGGGTGATCTTGGATCTGCCCATGCGCCAGGAAAAAGCGTCCTGAAGTTTTTAGCTATCTGAGATTCCAGATCCGGTTTGCTCATGGTTCGTATTTCTGCGGCAACCTCGTAGGTGAAGGCAACCTGTCCAGGATGGTTGGCCTTGCCCCGTTTGGGTTCAGGCGCTAAGTATGGCGCATCCGTTTCGAGGAGAAGACGATCTGGGGGAACCAGGGCACAGGCCTCCCGAAGGGAGTTGTTTTTTTTGAAGGTTAGATTTCCTGCAAACGAAATATACATCCCCTGGTCCAGGAACATATCTATCCATTCCGGTCCCGAGGAGTAGCAGTGCATTATTCCTCCCCTGGCGGGACCGTGTTGTTTTAGGATCTCAGCTAGTACTTTGTCCGCATTTCGATTATGTATTACTACGGGAAGATCAAACCGCTGGGCTAATTCCAGTTGTTGAACTAATAACTCTGTCTGAAGTTCGGGGGTCGCGTAGTGCCAATGGAAATCAAGACCGATCTCTCCTATGGCTATAAGCCGGGGATTGATAGCGGTTTCAGATAGCAGGAGGGATTCCAGAGCTTCCAGGGTTTTCTCAAGATCCTGCTCCTCGGCAACAGAGGGATACAAACCCAGGGAGAAAAACACAAAGGGATATTTTGATAGTTCCTTAAGTCGAGTACCCCAGTCATGGATATGGGTTGCAATGTCTACGGCGGCGGCCAAACCCTGGGAGTGAGCCTCCTCTAGGAGGGCTCCCACAGGCATACCCTTTCGTTTCATCTCTTGGCTATGAAAATGGCTGTCTATAATCATCTGAACCTTCCTTCTTGACCTGTGTTGGTGTCTTGTGTACTATGGGCAGGCGATTGCCGAAGTGGTGGAATTGGTAGACACAGGGGACTTAAAATCCCCCGGCCTTAACGGGCTGTACGGGTTCAAGTCCCGTCTTCGGCACATTCTATCTGCCCACAATATAGTCCCTGCAATGGGCTCTACTCCGCTGTCTGGGCCGGAGGGCCGAAGCGTTTCTGCATCATGCTAAAAACCGAATCTGCATCCTCCTCGGTAAACTCGGGGAGGGCTTGGGGTTCTTTAATTTCGATGAGTTGACTTGGAATTTCTTGAACAAAGGGCGAAATCTGACAAGATATACTCTCTCGCATAACCCGTCGCTGCTGACAAGCTGTCATAAACAGTTTTTGTTTGGCCCTGGTAATAGCCACATAAAACAAACGCCGCTCCTCCTCCATATTGGCATCAAAATCTCCCTCTTCATTCTCTGTGAGACTGCGTTGATGTGGGATGATATTATCTTCGACCCCTACAAGAAACACGATTTCATGCTCAAGGCCCTTGGCGGAATGGATGGTCATAAGATTGACCTTGCCCTGATCATCATCCTCGTCATCTCTGTTGCTTAGGGTGATTCTATTGAGATAAGAAAAAATACTTGGATTAAGATTGTCCGGGTCCTTCTCGTAGTCCTCGATGGAATTGGTAAAGATTTCTATATTCCGCATCCGCCATTTCGCTACCTTGTCATTTTTTTGAAACTCCTGGACCAGATGGGACCAATAATCAATCTCTTGAATCAGCTGGCGAGTACTGTCTGCTAGGCGTTTGCCCGACAAGAGTTTTGGCCGATACTCATCAATAAGAGAAAGAAAGTCTTGGATATCCGATCGGGTCTTAGTGCCCAGGGGGTTCTGAGCATCCTCTAGAAGGGCAATCATCGCGCCGTAAAGGGAGCTCCCTAGTTCTATCGCATGGGTGGTGATAACCTCCAGGGTTTTTTTGCCGATGCCCCGGCGTGGGGTATTGAGAATACGGAGTAGGCTAATATCATCATCGGGATTGGTGATGGTCCGCAGGTAACAGATTATGTCCTTGATCTCTTGGCGTTGAAAGAAACTCGTGCCGCCGCTCATCTTATACGGTATGTTTGCCGCGAGGAAGCTCTCTTCCAGGCTCCGTGAAAGGGCGTTGGTGCGAATGAGTACCCCGACATCGTGGTATTTTATCCCCTCCTTAACCGCGAGGGTTTTTATCATATCGCATATAAACTCCGCCTCTGCTTTTTCATCCACCGGCTGATACAGTTCTATGGGTTTACCACCCTGTGTTCCGGACCATAGCTGTTTAATCTTTCGGTTCTTATTATTCGCGATGACGGAGTTGGCAGCATCAAGGATGGTTCCTGTGGACCGGTAGTTCTGTTCGAGTTTGATTTCCCGTAACTCAGAAAAATCCTTTTCAAAATTGAGGATGTTTTCAAAATTTGCCCCGCGCCATGAGTAAATGCTCTGGTCATCGTCCCCTACCACGCAGATATTGCGGGATCCATCAGCAATGAGTTTCATGAATCGGTATTGCAGTAGTGAGGTATCTTGAAACTCGTCCACCATGATGTAGCGGTACTGTGAGCGGTATTCCTCCAAGACATCGGGATGTTCTTCAAAGAGCTGGATCGGCAACGCAATCAGATCATCAAAATCAAGGGCGTTATACAACCGGAGGTGGCTCAAATACTCTTTGTAGAGGGGCCGGAAGCTGTCATCTACCTCCCGCCAAGTGACCCGTCTGGTTTTTATTCGCGAAAAGAGAGAGAGAATTTTTGAATAATCCATTTTTTCTTCGGGTATCTTGAGTTCCCGTGCCGTTTCTTTGATGAGGCTGATTTGATCCCCGGTATCGTAGATGGAAAAGTTCTCCCGATACCCGAGACGGGTAATGTGCTTTTTTAAGATTTGTACTCCAAAGGCATGGAAGGTGGAGACGGTGAGTTGGCGGAGTTTTTTTCCGGTAAGTTCCTTCACTCGCTCCTCCATCTCGCGGGCTGCCTTGTTCGTGAAGGTAAGGGCAAGAATGTTGCTCTGATTGATCCCTTCGGAGAGCATATAGGCAATACGGTAGGTGATTACCCGGGTTTTACCGGATCCTGCACCGGCAATGATGAGGACCGGGCCTTCGATGGTAGTAACAGCAGTGAACTGTTCGGGGTTTAGCGCCCGACGTAGGTGATCAATCATGGAGAGACTCCTCCTTGGTAAGTCCGGATAGAAAAATGGGGCCCAACCCGCTGCTACGGTCGGGGAGGATGTGGTATCCAGTTTGGGTGGGTTCCATCCATGGGGGAAGCTGTGTTTCATCCAAGGATAAGAGCCGGGAAGCGGGCCGTTTTTTAAGTAGTTTCTGTACAACAGCGTCATTCTCCAAGGGAGACAGTGCACAGGTTGAGTATACTAGGATTCCTCCGGGCATGAGAGCGTCAAATCCCCCCAGCACCATCGCACCCCCTTGGATCGACAACTGTTTGGTTCGGTTCGGCGACCAGTTCTGGAGATGCTTAGGGTTTTCTACAAGATGGCGCTCACTTGAACAGGGAACATCCACTAATACCCGATGGTAGCGGTTTTGTTCGTAGAGACCCCATTTGGTTGCATCATGGCCCGTAACGGAAATGTATTGATTCAGGGCTGGGGTTGTATGGTTTGCAAGATTATTGTGTAGCCGCGCCCGTCGGGAGGCCGACCGTTCGTTGGCAACTAATCGACCTGGATTCAGCAATGCGGTTTGGGATCCTGGAGATATCCCCGAGGGGGAGGTGAAGGGAGAGAGTGCTTGGAGCACTGAGGTCAGTTCTTCAAAATCCGGATGGGTAAAGAAGTCTGGGAACAGTCTCCTCAGAATCACCAGGGTTTTACCTCCCGGGGCTGCGCATAGGTCCAGTACCTGGTGGCCCGGTTCGATATTGAGCAGGAGGGGCGGAAGGGCCGAGGCTAAATCGAGGTAATAGGGTGAACAATCAGGTGAGAGAGCCCGCAATGCACAGTACTGATGCTCAGATTCTAGGGCGGAAAGCAGACCGGGCCAGCGGTCCTGGAAGATTGTGGTGTAGTACTGCTTGAACCCCTCAATGCCGCGCAGTGTTTTGGATTGTTTTGCCATAGGAGGGCAAATCATACCTATTGCTTTGATTGACTTCAAGGCCCAGCTTGCCTATGATGGGGGTGATAATAAATCAGGAGGCCGGTATGGATCGGGCGGAGCTTGTACACAAAGCACAGGAATATGTTTCACTAGAACAGCATGAGGATTTCAGAACCGAGGTAGAAAAACTGCTAGCTCAGGAGCAGTTTGAAGAATTGCACGAGCGGTTTTATGCTGAGCTGAGTTTTGGAACCGGTGGAATTCGTGGGATCATGGGCGGCGGATATAACCGGATGAATCCCCTCATGATCCAGCGGGCCACCGAGGGGCTCGCCCGATATGTGGTAGAGCATGGCACCGAGGATAAGGCGGGGAGAAAGTCAGTAGCCATCGCATACGACTCGAGGAATAACTCCCCACTTTTTGCCAAAACTGCAGCAAGCGTATTAGCGGCCCATGGGATTCATGTATACCTCTTCAGCGCTCTTCGGCCTACTCCGGAGCTCTCCTTTGCAGTACGGTATCTCGGTGCTACGAGCGGAATCGTATGTACGGCTAGTCATAACCCTAAGCAATACAATGGATTCAAGGTGTACTGGGCTGATGGAGCCCAGATTGTTGAACCCCATGATGCCGGTATAATCGAGAATGTCCGGTCGGTCCGGGGGGACATCAAGTCCATGGACTACGAGGCTGCTCTGAGCCAAGGATTAATCGAGCTTGTGGATGAGCAGCTGGATGCTGCGTACCTTGATATGGTGGATGGTCAGATTATTCGTCCCGAGTTGCTTCGGAATAAGGGCAAGGATCTTTCGGTGGTTTTTACCCCCCTTCACGGAACCGGTGCCTATTTGGTGGAGCGGGCTCTTAAACGCTACGGAGTACCGGTTATTACGGTTCCGGAACAGCGCGAACCGAACGGAGATTTTCCTACCGTTCAGTATCCCAATCCCGAAGAAGCCTCAGCGCTAAAAATGGCCATTGATCTGGCAAAAAAGGAGTCCGCTGATCTAGTTATCGGTACCGATCCGGACGCTGATAGGGTTGGGTTGGCTGTTCGAAACGGTGGTGAGTACACCCTTCTGTCGGGGAACCAACACGGGGTGCTCCTGGCGGATTACATTTTCTCGGGTCGCAAGGCTGAAGGCAGCTTGCCTGGGGATTCCGCCTTTGTGAACACCATTGTTACTACCGATTTGCAGCGGAAGGTTGCCAAAAAGTACGGGGCGAAGGTATTCGAAACCCTCACTGGTTTTAAGTGGATTGCATCGAAGATCCGGGAATTCGAACAAACCAAAGGCCCAAGGTATGTGTTCGGTTGTGAAGAATCCTATGGATTTATGATCGGTGACCAGGTCCGGGATAAGGACTCTGTTTCTGCCACAATTTTGACCATAGAAATGACCTTGTATCACAAAACTCAAGGAAAAAATCTATTGGAACGACTTGAGGAGATCTATCAGGAGTTTGGGTATTATCAAGAGACCCTGGTCGCACGATACTTTGAGGGATCCAACGGCACCACGATTATGAGCCGGCTGATGGACAATTTGCGGTCTGAGCCTGCAACAGAGATTGCCGGAATAGAGGTTACGGCTATGCGGGATATCCTAGACGGGAGTACCCTGGATGTTAAGTCCGGCAAGAAAACCGCGGATATTGATTTGCCTTCCAGTAACGTTCTTCAGTGGATCTTGGCTGATGGTTCGATAATCTCTGCCCGCCCGTCGGGGACGGAACCGAAGATAAAGTTCTATGCCTCGGTTGCTGAAGCCCCCGGGATCCCACTAGCGGAAGCGAAACTCCGGGTTGGCGCGAAAATCCAGGGGATAGAAGGATTTATTAACGATCAGATTGCCAAGGTTTCACACTAGGGGGTGTACCTCTCAGAAGTCGGAGCCCGGGTATGAAGCCCGGGCTTTTCTATTGGGGACGGAGTAATCGGTTAGGGAACCGATATCGTCATTACTCGTAGTTTTCTGGGGATCTGGTCCGGGGTGAATGAACCCATCGATTACGTTTTGCTTTTTTCGCCTGGGTGAGGAACTCCCGGATTTTCGCCTCATCGGTTCTGCCTGAATGTAAATCTGCCTCTAATTGTTCCAGGAGTCGGTCTTCCATATTGAAAAGTCTGTCTCCCAGGGTTCCCGACCAAATCATTTCAATGAGCCGGCGAGGGGTTTGATGCAAGGATAAGATTTCTTCGGCAAGACGAACCGATAGATGCCATCGGATGTCATCTATTTCGAGGTCGTATTCTTCTAGGAGGGCTTCCATGGTGTTCATGGGAAGAAGGTAGCGGATTACCCGGGGACTGTCAAAGTGCTTTACAGCATCGGCCGTACATGGTAGGTATTTCATCATGAATTTACAGCAGTCAGTTTTAGATACCACCTTTGTTGCCTTCGATTTTGAAACCACCGGGCTTTACTCCACCTCGGATCGGATTGTGGAGGTCGGGGCGGTGAAATTTCAGGGTGCTACCGTCTTGGGGGAGTTCGGGCATCTGATTGATCCGGGACGGGCGATTCCCGAGGATGCCTCGAAGATCAGCGGGATTACTGATGAGATGGTGAGGGGTAAGCCGAGTATTCAGACCGTGCTCCCCGCCTTTCTTGAGTTTATTCAGGGCTCGGTTTTGGTGGCTCATAATGCCGGTTTTGATCTAGGCTTCTTGCGGGCGGCCCTTCAGATCTGTGATGTACCCGATATCGAGAACCTGGTAATCGATACTCAACAGCTGGCGAAAAAGGCCTTTCCGGGACAGAAGAGCTACAGCCTGCAAAACTTGGCGACCGTTCTAAAATTCCCGCCGAACACCGCCCACAGAGCCGTGGATGATTCGGTGATGTGTATGCGGCTGTTTAATGCCTGTGCGGACCAACTCAGTTTTATGGGTGAGATCAGTCTCGCTGAGGTCCTAGCCTAGGCCTTGGGGCATCACGATTATGATGAAGGTTCTACCCGATACCTTGTTCAACCCCACCAGCCGACTGACCTCAGCGGCTGAGGAGTTTAATGACGTACAATTCGATGTAGTCTCGCAGTGAGTCTCGATCCCGGATGCGGTCGAAGGTCGGATTGCCGGCTAATCGGGCAGCCATCTCCTTTATATCGGCTCCCGTGGGAGGAGCCTTCCGGTAACTGATCTTTAGGCCACGCAGGAAGTCCCGACACATACTGTTCACATCCTCTACCAGGTTTTTCTTGGCGCCGGGATCGATGAGGGGATTCCATCGTTCGATGAGGGTTTTCATGCTCTGGTCCAAATTTTTTCCGGGTATCAGGAAGTCCTGTTCGAGTTGTTTAATACTGTCCTTGAAGGCCTGCTGTTGGTGTTTAACAGTTTTGGCAGGGGATTGGGGATCAGAGTCCCTTCCACGCTGGGAAGAGGGCTCTGAGCCGATACGCTTTCTGGTTTTTACGGGGGATCGGGAGTCAGAGACCTTAAGATCACCCTTGGAAATACTCTGTTGACCCTCATGATCGAAGGAATTTCCGATAGTGTTTTTAAGGTACTCCTTACCCAGGAACAGGCGCCGAAAGAAGGATACGATCTGCTTAACCACCGGAACTACCATCCAGAAGGGCAGCAGCATGTGCACGTCGTGGAGCAGTTTTTTATGATCGATTCCCAGGAGCTCATTATAGGGCTTGAGGTTCTGTTCTTTGATATTAATCAGGGAGAGCAGGTAGTGCCTGATGTCAGCGCTGGTGGTGGGTTCTTGACTGATAAGGTACACATGTTGGTACGTAAGGACGCTGTAAAGCAGGGGGAATCGCTCCTTCAACCGCTCTTCTAGGTGATTGTAAAGGGCCTGCTCTTCTTTAATCGTTTCAAGTTCCATATCGGCTAACATGGCACTTTGCCACGAGTAGAGGTAAAAATCCCTGAACCCTTTCTGCGCCTTGGGGAGTTGTTGCATGATGATGGTCGGGACAGACTCGTAGGCTACATAGTATTCCTTACCTGAGGGCAGCTTGGTTCTCATAAGATTAGGAAGCTGCTTTCCGTCCCTGCTTTTTAGTTGGGAGGCAATGAAGGCATTGATTTCTTCTTTGGAACATCGTCCAACCAGGGGAAGCCCTTTTTCGTCAGTCAGAGCATGAATCTCTGATATTGTGAAGGCGTAGGGTGGCTTCCGTAGTGCTAAGGAGATCTGTTTCAGGGCGGTTTGGGTGTCCTTCTTTTTTTGTTCTATGCCTTTGCAATACACGCTGTAATAGCCGATTAGGTAGGCTGCTTGGCAGTAGTTCTGCTCTTCCACCAACTTGTCTTGTTTTTGAGCAAATTCCTTAATGATGTTCGTGGATAGGTGGGTCCAGAACTGAAAGCTAAAATCCGTAGCTTGAAGGACTGTCTTGGCAGACTGGTCGGGGCTTGTGAGAATCTGCTGGAGGAAATCTTTTACGGCAATCTCTCGACCATGGAAAATGGGGGTGATTTTTTGTTTGATGTACGCCAGATTTTTTTGACTTATGAGGTAGTGCCGTATTTTTTGAACACAGGCAACCACCATTTGACTGGCAATGAGGTTCTTACTTGCGATGATGCTCGGAAGTCCGTCAGGGAATAAGAGTCGAACCAACGGTCTGCCCTTGCTGTTCTGGTCATTGTCACGGACCTCGCCGTTTTCTTCGGATAAGGAGGAGGCTCGGGCTTCTTCTACCAGGGCAATGAAATCTGTCTTTATATTTACTGCCTGGATAAGTTCCTCGGGTATGCTGAGAGAAATGCGGTCTTCGGTGAGGAAGGGTGTTTCAGGTTGTTGGAGCACCTGAGTGTACTGGCGTTCCAGATATGTCCGAAAAAACCCCGGCATAACAATGAGCAGGGGTTGATTATTCGGTCGTTCAAGCTGGATTACTCCATTCTTGTCGAGCTTGCGCAGCACCCCGGAAAGCACGCGGTGGGTGTCGTTTCTCAGGGTGTTGAGTTCGGGTTTATCTAAATCATTCTGGGTGAGGTGTCGTTCTAAAAAGGAGAGAAATTGACTGTAGCTAACCGAACCGGTTTCGTTTCGGTGCATGTATGCGGTGAGTAGACGAATAACCTCTTGTTCCAGCGCCATGGGCCGTCCTTTTCCTAATAGGCTTGTATCATTTATAGCATGAGTTGATTTGAAATAAAATGGTTTGACAGGTAAATCTATTTGCAAGTAATGTTGTAGTATGAAAAGTACCAAGGGATTCCGGCAATACCAGTGTCTATTCTTAGTTATGTATGTAATTGCCGTAATTCCGGGGTGTGTGAGTCCAGCGGAAGAGCAGATCTCCTCCGAACCTGAATTGCCGTCCGAGGAAGTAGTCCATGAGGAGCCTCAGGTTCCTGAGACCCCCGTACAGCCTGATTCCCAGGAGCCGGCCGATGAGCCTGAACCTGAGGTGCCTGAGGTACCAGAAGAGCCCCCCGCTGAACCTGAGGTCCAGGAACCCCTCGAAGCTGCCGGTGAATTCGTTCCTACCGAGGAGGTGTACCGGGAAACCTTCCAGGATATTGATGATTATATTTCGGAGCTTAATAGTATTATTCGTAACAAGGATTATGAACAGTGGGTCCAGTTTCTAACAACGAAATATAAAGAAAGTCTGAGTGATCCCGCTTTTTTGGCTGATATCTCTGAACGGCCGGTTCTTAAAAACCGTAATGTACAGGTTGATTCGTTACGGGATTATTTTACCCATGTCGTGGTTCCGAGTAGAGCGAATATTCGACTAGATGATTTGGTGTTTTTAAGCGATCAAGAAATTGAAGCGATTATGGTTATCGGGGAAACAAGAATTACCGTGTATCGGTTGGTTAAGACCCAAGAGGGCTGGAAAATTGGTGCATTTTAACCTACACTTTGTCCTACGGTTTGATTTGGTAAGGAGTTTTACATGAGGCACAACAAAGCTGTTTGGCTTATCGCATTATTACTAGGTTCCATCGGGGTCTTGTTTGCCCAGCAGGGAGATGAAAGTGCTGGAAGATTGTCCATTGAGGAACTGTACCTGAGTCAGGATGTGGAAATTCAAATAATGCGATCTCAAGCCCTAGCTGATGATCGGGAATCAAAACTATTAGCGTTGCAGACTATCCGCAGTATTGTAGAATCCGGACAGCAGGCTGCGGATCCTGAGGCTGTGGTAGCGGTGTTAGAATCCCTTGGCGGTGAGGGCGTGTACCGGATAACCCGTCAGGGCGGCGCGGTGGTCAATAATTTTCCTGAGGTGCGGCGTCAGGCTGCAAATCTCTTAGGAGAGGTCGGAGGCGAGAGCTCCAAAACAGTACTCCTGAAAATGCTCACCAATGATAATGAGCCAATGGTTTTGGCCGAGGCGGTTTTTTCTCTGGGACGAATCGGCATCAATAATCCGGAGGTACTTGATACTATGATTGCTGCCCTGCGGAGAAATACCCTGAAGGTAACCCCGGATAACAATTTTGCCTTTGCCACCCTGTTGGCTTTGGATCGGTTACGGGCTGCTGGTGAGGGAATATCCAAACCCAATGTTCTCCAGGGGCTGATTGAGGTTGTATCGGGTAATTACATTGATGTCGTTAAGTTGAAGGCGGTGGATTTAATCTCCAGTCTCCGAGAATAGGAGTTGAATAAACCCTAGGTAAGGATTTTACAAAGGCCCGCGATCTGGGTCCCGTTGCCGGGGCTGCTGCGCGGGTTTTTTAGCATTGGTTCATACCGTGTCTGGAGTTACAGTCCCTACCCAGATTAGGGTATACTTGTTCGCTCACTAACAAGAGAAGGGGAAGTAGCGGTATGAGAAGATCCTGCATTCATGCATTGGCGTATATTGTTCTTTGTTCTGGCGCGGTATTCGGGGGGATCCCTCAGGAATTAAACAGGGTTACGGTGGCGAATGAAACGGGAATGGCTATCCGGCACCTGTACTCATCCCCAGCAGACAGCGATCTCTGGGGGCCTGACCTGATTACCGGATTGGATACCCTGGATTACGGTGAAATGCGAAGCTTTTTTGTCCATTATTCCAGTGCTTGTGCCCGGTTCTCTTTTTTAGCTGAGGATATCAGCGGGGGCATGTATCTCGTTGAAGATGTCCAGATTTGTAACGGTGATGAGTCTCTGGTGATGGTATCTCAAGCGGATGGGGTGGATGATCGGGGAGCCCTATGGGCAGGCGCTTCGGTGGTACGAGTGGTGCTAACGAATTCTGTCATCAGAGAGCTGTGGTACCTGTTCTTCTCTCCTCGGGAGAGTAAGATGTGGGGTGTAGATATATTGGATGATATAAGTACCCTTCCGGTGGGGGCGAGTCGGGTGTATTACCTCCTGGTACCCGAGGCTGGAGGTGAGTACGACATTCTTGGCTTCGATGAGGTGGATAGGGCTGTGGTTAAGCGCGTTGAAATCACCCCAGACCAAGAAACAGTCTATTTAGAACTATCTGAGGATGATATTCATTAACATTTCCGGACGGTACGGAGATTTACAGCCGTTCCCAGACAAATTCCAAGGCACGGTTTAGTATGTAGTCGGGGATCTCGTGATACCCCTGAAAGGTTTGGTAATCGTAGTCGAGACAATAGGATTTGAGATGGTTGCTGAGTTGAGTCCCGTATGAGATGGGGAGTATGGGATCTGCCACTCCATGGGATTGGAATATTGGCGGCAAGGGGGTAGGCGACCCGGATTCAACGGATTGCTCAAGGAGCTTTGTAAGGGTTGGGATATGAAAGGGCATCCCAGAAAAGAGGATCGCTGAGTGAAGCGGGATCTGTTTCCGAAGTAGGATATCTAGGGTCACCATCGCCCCTTGGCTGAACCCCGCAAGAATAATCGGAAGGTTTTCTGGGATCCTGAGTTGTTTGATTGTTGAAATCACCCGCTCAGATGCGGTGTGAATATCGGGTTCCTCGGTTTCCGGGAGATGGTGGAAATAGGAGAGGGGATCTTCCAGGGGAATTTTGGATATATCCTGGGGAAACCATGCGAAGCCCTGACCCCCGAGGTGGATCGGAGCCTGGACAAAGCGCCAAGAAAAGGGGTAGGTGCCGAATCGGGAAAAAGAGGAGAGGTCCCGGGCGTTGGCCCCAAATCCGTGAAGGGCGATGATGACTGCCCGTGCTTGAGGGTTATCTAAAACGATGGAGATGAGTGGTTCATGGGTAAACATAGTCGAGAGGGTATCAGGTAAATGGGAAAGATAAAACACATCCTCCGGACCCTCGCGGTAGTTCCGATTCGAGTATATCGGAAGATTATTTCTCCCCTTTTACCGTCGCGATGTATTTATTATCCTTCATGTTCTCGGTATACTCATGATGCAATTATGCGCTTTGGAGTTTTTCCGGGGCTTTTCCTTGGTGCTGCCCGCATCATCCGTTGCAATAGTCTATTTTTGGGGGGGTATGATCCGGTTCCTCGTCATCTCTCATGGAGGCGAATCCGTATGCCGTATCACATTTACTCGTCCCGTAGAAATAAGAAATCCAATTAAGGCTGGTTATAATGAAAGAGAAAAAGCGAAATCAACCATGGACCCTGGTAGGGATTCTCCTGATGTTCCTTATTAGCGTTTCGAGTTGTTCTGTACAGAAACTGGCAGTAAACATGTTGGCCGATACCCTGGCAGGGGATGGGGGTTCTGCTTCTGTCTTCATGACAGATAACGATCCCCGCTTCGTGGCTGACGCCTTGCCATTCACCATCAAACTGTATGAGCTTCTCTTAGAACAAAATCCTGAGCACCAGGGTTTGCAGATTACTACAGGAAGTTTGTATGCTATGTATGCCAATGCCTTTGTCTGGGCGCCGGCGGAGCTGCTCCCTCTGGAGCAGTGGGATGAGCAGCGTCTCGCTAAACAACGTGCGAAAAACTTTTATCTTCGTGGTCGGGATTATGTTCTATCCGGATTGGATCTACAGTATCCTGGTTTTGCCGAGCAGGCATTGGCGGGTAACCCGGATCCGTACTTTGAGCAGATGACCGCTGAGGATGTGAATGCTCTGTATTGGCTAGGCGCCTCGTGGTTCGGTGCTTTCAGTCTGGATGCCTTTGACGTTGAATTGGGGATTAGCGCGGCTTCGGCAGCAAAGATTTTGTTGTTCGCATATGAACTTGATCCCGAATACAATGAGCGTACCCTCGATGAGTTCTTAATTAGCTTTCACGCCGCTGCCCCCCAGGGATTGGGGGGAGATCCCAGCAAAATTCTCTACCATTTTAACCGGGTAGTAGAAGTACGAGGAGACAGATCGGTGGGACCCTATCTGGCATATGCACAGTACGCCATATCAATTCAAGACGGTGAGCTCTTTACGGATCTGATAACCAAAGCTCTGGAAATTCCCATTGAGGAATACCCCGAGTCCTTACTCTTGAACACTATTCAGAGGCGTAAGGCCCAGTATCTCTGGGATAATCGAATGGATTTATTTTTTGACATTTAAGGGTTTATAGTATGAAACTAACAGAGACGAATCTGGGAGTTTCGGTACTTGAGAAAAACACCAATAAGGATACGTAGATGAAAAAGAAAACGCTGATTGCGGTAATTTGTTGTTTGTTGCTTGGTTTTTCTGCCTTCGGGCAGGTGGTGAAGATTGCTACCATTGCACCCGAAAATTCTCCGTGGGGTGATGGACTAAAGGAGCTCGCCCAGGAATGGTCGCGGATTTCCGGGGGCAGGGTTCGAGTGAACCTGTTCTTTAACGGAATCGCTGGAAATGAGGATGATAGCATACGTAAGATGCGTATCGGCCAGCTCCAGGGGCTTGCACTAACTTCTGCGGGCTTGAATCTCTTATCTAATAGTGTGTTCACCTTGAGTGCCCCCATGCTTATCCGGACTGATGAGGAGCTGACTCACGTGCTTTCCCGTATCCAGGGAAAACTCAATACTATTCTATCAGAGCAGAACGTTGAGGTGCTTTCATGGTCCCAGGGCGGATGGATGAAGCTCTTTTCCAACGAACCGGTGGAAACTCCAGAAGATCTGATGGCAATAAATCTGGCATTCGGTGCTGGTGAGGATTCCATGAACAGTATGTTAACCAGGTTAGGGTTCCGGGGGGTCGGACTCTCTACCGGAGAAATTCTGACGGGATTGAATAGTGGTCTGGTAGACGCGTTCATGTACTCTCCCATCGGTGCTGCGGGCTACCAATGGTTTGCTGTTGCGCCATATATGTTAGAACTTGATTTCGCCCCCTTTCTAGGAGCCATTATCATTGATTCTCGAACCTGGAATAGGATTCCGAACCAATTCCGTGATGAGATGAGGGCTGTCGCTGCACGAATCGGTGAAGAAATCGGATCTCAGATTCGAGGTTTGGAAAATACTGCGATTCAAACCATGGAACGCTTTGGTTTGAAGCGAACCACCATTAGCGAAGCCCAGCGAGAGTTATGGTACGATGTGTTTACCCAGGGGTTAGAGCTCTCTCTCGGAACTATTTTTGATGCTGACCTGTACAGGGAAATCGAGGGGATTGTCGAGGAAATGCGATGAAGCTTCGATTTGACAGAATTCCGCTTGGGCTCGGGGTGATCCTGTTTGTTCTCCTCGTTTCTATACCCTTTGTGGATATGGTATTCCGTTTCTTAACTGGGGGGTCAATTCCTGGCTTATACGGATACATTCCCCTGGTTTTATTGACCCTTACTGCAATCGCAGCCGTAATTACGTCTAAGCGCAAGGAGCATCTTTCCATGGGGCTTGAGTTCCATGGACGAATTCCCATTGTACGGGAGCTGACTGAAGCGGTGCGGGGATTCATGGAGGTGATAATAACCGTACTCTTCCTTGTGGGGAGCATCTCGTTTATCTACGTTGCAGTAGGGGCTGAGGAGATGGGCGGTTTTCTCCCGATGCGGTTTTACACCTGGTTTTTGCCACCGGCATTTCTCCTGGTACTATTCTATTGGTTTAAGCGATTTGAGTATCGGTCAACCTGGGTAGTGGGGGGCGTTGCGGTAGGTATTGGAATTTTTCTTGCCTTACCAGCCATAACGAATCTTCTGTATGCCGCCGAGGTTCCCCTGGGAGACGGGTATTTTGTCCTTGAAGATTTCTGGTATCAACTGGTTCCCGGGGTGGCTCCCTTCCTGGTGGTGATACTGATTGTGTCGGTTTTCCTCGGGACACCGATATTCATAGCCTTGGGTGGAACGGCGGTACTGCTTTTTGCGAAGGACTGGATGGGGCCGGAGATCATCGCCCTGGAAGGGATTTCCATGCTTCGGGATACCTCTGTTCCGGCGATTGCGTTATTTACCCTGGCCGGATATTTGTTGAGTGAGAGCAAAGCAGGGAAGCGGCTTGTGCTTGTTTTTAAAAGTCTCTTCGGGTGGGTTCCTGGTGGCATGGTTCTCGCTGCGGTACTGGTGTCTGCCTTTTTTACTACCTTTACCGGGGCTTCGGGGGTGACAATTCTAGCCTTGGGCGGATTGCTTCATATTATTTTGCAGCGTAGCGGTAGACTTACCCCGGAAGCCTCACTTGGTGTTATTACCTCCAGTTCAAATATTGGACTCCTGTTTCCGCCCAGTTTGGCTATTATTCTCTACGCTTCCATCTCCCAGATTCCCGTGAACCAATTGTTTGCTGCAGGTGTCGGTCCTGGGCTGGTATTCATTGCAGCCATGGCCGGATATGGGGTTGTGTATTCCATTAAACACAAGGTGCCCATAGATAGTTTTAAGTGGCGTCGCGCGCTGCAGGCTATCCGTCTTTCTTTATGGGAACTCGCCCTACCGGTGGTAATCATCGCTCTATACTTTTCCGGCCTGGCAACCTTGGTAGAAACCTCCGCTGCAGCTGTGGTGTATGTTTTTATTGTTGAGGTGCTGATCAGGAAGGAAATCGAATGGAAACTATTGGTTAAAACCGCAGAACGGAGCCTGTCTATAATAGGCGGAGTACTGATTATCCTGATGGTTGCTCGGGGGCTGTCCTCCTACATTGTAGATGCGGGTATTCCCCAGATGCTCACCTCCTGGGTTACCGGTGCGGTGAAAAGCCCCCTGGTATTTTTACTGTTACTGAATCTTGCTCTGCTCATTGTAGGGTGTTTCATGGATCTCTTTTCTGCCATTTTTGTTGTAGTGCCTCTCATTTTGCCTCTTGGAGCAGAGTTTGGTATCGCGCCCATCCACCTCGGTATGATTTTCTTAGCTAACCTCGGTCTTGGGTTTATTACGCCCCCGGTCGGTCTTAACCTGTTCTTGGCATCGTACCGGTTTGAACAACGGTTGAGCCACGTATACAAGAGTGTGATGCCCTTCTTTATAATACAGCTTGGGGTGGTGTTGTTGATAACGTATGTTCCATGGTTCAGTCTTGCCTTGGTTTCTGGATAGGTTACTATCTGAGGCCAGGGAAGGTTTGGTAATTGTTAATCACAATGCAGGGATATGTGCTAAGCAGCTACATATCCCTGTTTTTTTTTGCCAGGGGGAGTGAACAGGGTTGCGAGTTCATTGGCACGAAAGATTTATAGTGCGCAGAAGGTTGTACCATTGCACCCTGGCAATACCACCCATGGGTGGACTTATAGGTTTCTCCGTTATATCTGGTGTCGTTTACAACCTTTTACGCACTACATAATAAATTGTAGTCTACCCGATTTGAAGGTGTCCAAAACAAAAACCACTCCTAGGATACTGTATTCAGGGTGAAACGGTATTACGGTTTAGGCGCTCGTGGTTTCTTTAAACTACAACAGTAGTTCCCGATCATGGGAGAGCAGTCCGGTGGAGGCCTCCTGGGCTGTTCCGGGAGTGATGTTTTGGATTATCGTACATGCTTCCAATTCATTCTCGGCGAGGGGAGCGGGACCAGGGGCTACCGTTCTTCGTACTCGATAAATTTTTTGATTTCTTGTATGAGGAGGGATTGTGCCTTTGGTAGGACGGGATAGTCATCGTGCCCAATTCCTGTGGATTCTTCAAAGCAAAGGAAGTCCGCTCCAATGGCTTGTGCATATTCCATGGTTTGTTCCCAGGGAACGATATGATCAATTTTACTGGTGATGCAGAGAGTTGGCGTCGATAGCTTGTCAGAAACCTGGGCGGTATGCGACCAGGTGTTTTGAGCTACCTCTTCGATCAAATGAGCTGGTTCCTTAACTGCATGAGAAAAAACTTCCTTTTTAAGACGGTCTGGCGTACTAGGTCCAAAGAATTGATTACGAATCAAAAAGCCGGGTAGGAGGCGGTGTTTAATCAGCCAATACACGAATCGATTGGAGGTTCGGGATTTCTTTTTGCCGAAGGGTACAGCTAGTAGGATGATATGACTTATTTGATGGTCGGGGACCTGTAAGGCAGCCAACCCGGTAATGACGCTTCCCAGGGAATGCCCCAGAAGAATGCACGGCTTTTGGGTTTGTTCGTAGGTGGTATGGATCGTGTGTACCAGGGCATCCACCCGCATTTGGATGGAAGGCTGGTGAAAGTCCGGGGTAATGGCCCTGCCAACTAATTCTACCATAGGTTTGAAGGTCCTCCAAAATTGGCTGCGAACACCAAATCCGTGCACCAGAATTATGGGCGTTTGTTGGGGGGAAGGTTTGCTATTTTCCATGTAGCAATAATTACTTAGTCTGTCTTAGCAAATCAAGGTTTTCCGGGGGATCTCGTCGGTTTTTTACACCATGGCATTCAGCCATGGTGCTGCCTGCATTCAAGAAAATTTATGGGATAAAAATTACTTGACGTATTCATTGATGAGGGTGATAATGCAATTAAGTTAGTTCGATGACCTAACCAAAAACCGTATGAGGAGGTATTTTATGTACGGTAAAAAATGGGCAGGATTTCTGCTGATTCTTTTCTTTGTAGCAGGAATGGTATTTGCCGGCGGGCAGGGTGAATCTGCAGCCGCTGCTGACGGGCCTGTAACCCTTAATGTGCTGAACTATGGCGATATGGCAACAGCAGAGGGACAGAGCTGGGAGACTCTCATGGAGCAGTTTGCTGAAGCCTATCCTGAGATACAGGTACAGTCAGAAACCCTCTATGATGAAGCCTACCATCAAAAGGCAACTGCATCATTAGTTGCTGGTGAAGTACCCCACATCATGTATCTCTGGCCCGGACCCCGGAGTTCCTACGCCTTTGATGCAGAGGTGGTAGTTGACCAGCGTGATTACATTGACACCAACAAGTTCACTGAAGCGGCTATGGCGCCTCAGGGGGCCAATGGGGAAATCTGGGAAGTACCCCTGAATGTGGGAATTACCAGTGTGCTTTTTGTAAACAAAGCAGCACTTGCGGAACTTGGTCTCGAGATGCCTAAAACCTATGCAGATCTGAAGGCTATGGTAGAACCGGCCAAGGCTGCTGGAAAAATCGTTCTCAGTCTTGCTGGTGGGGAAGCCTGGGTGAACAACAGTTGTTACCTCGGTACTGCGGTTGGCCGGTTCGCCGGACCTGGTTTCATTGATGCAGCAGTACGGGGTGAAAAATCCTTCACTGATCCTGCCTTCGTAAAAGCCCTGGAATTCCTGGGAACCATGGTTCAGGATGGTGTGCTCCCTAGAACTACCGTACAGACCGACTACGGTACCGCACTTTCCAATTTTGTGAATGGGAAGGCTCTGTTTATGTTGGATGGCCATTGGAGAAGCGGAGCCATTGAAGATGCTGCCTTTGCTTCGAATGTTGGTATGGCTGTACTCCCTGCAATACCCGGTGAAAATACCCGGTATGCCGGCTCAGCTTCCGGTGTTGTATCTCCTGGTTACGCCCTTACCACCGCAGCGGTTGAAGGGGATCCCAAGGTTCTTGATGCTGCCAAGAAGCTCCTCATGTTCATTGCTGGCGAACAGGGCTCAGCAGTCCGGTTTGCTGCCATGGGTTGGCTGCCTGCTTACAAGATGGATCTGGATTGGAGTGTGGTAGACAGTGAAGCAGCGAGAATTACCGGACAGGAGAAGGCTGACTTGTACAATAATGTACCGTTGCTTACCGATGTACCCGACGCCTTTATTCCGGCAGCTGCGAATGATGTTCTTAACACCGGTATGCAGGAAATCCTCCTTGGGGAACGAACTGCAGCCGAAGTTGCAGCAAGTCTTGAAGAAGCGATGAACCGCTAGGGTAATAACCCTCTACCTTGGGGGGATATACCCCCCAAGGCTTGGTTCTGTGCCGGTTTTTTTCATGGATCATAACCCTTTGATGAATGAAACCGGGACAACAACCAAAATAGTAGGAGAATCTGTTGTGAATTCGTTAAAAAGAAATCCCCGGGACATCATGTTCTATATAGCCATGGTTGCCCCAGCCCTGTTGTCGTATATCATTGTTATTGCATACCCAGTGATATTTTCTATTGGCCTCGGTTTTACCGAATACAATATCTTTAAACCTGAAAATACCGTTTTTATCGGCTTTAAGAATTATACAAGAATGTTTTCTGACTCAACATTTTGGCTTGCCTTCAGGAATAATATGTTTGTGGTAGCCGTCTCCGTGTTTGGGCAGATACCCCTATCATTCATTCTAGCGTATTTGCTGTACCGAAAACTAGTCCGGTTTCAAAACTTTTTTCAAGCGATGGTATTTTTACCCATGGCTATTTCCACCATTGTAATAGGATTGCTTTGGCGAAATATGTTCAGTCCTTATGGTGCGGTTACTAGCTTTATTCAGTGGATATCGGGAAACCCCGAGTTCAATTTTACCTGGAGCCTGAGCACAGATACGGCCATGATCCCTATTGGGTTGGTACTCATTTGGATGTACACCGGGTTTTATATGATTAACTTTCTGGCGAACCTCCAGAAATTGGATTCCGGAATCATTGAAGCGGCACAAATAGACGGTGCTAGTGAGTTCAATATTTTCTTTCGGATTGTCGTTCCGCCTCTCGCGGGAGTGATTCTGGTAAATACCATCCTGGCGATTGCCGGTTCATTAAAGGGCTTTGATTTGATTTTTGCCATGACCGGGGGCGGTCCGGCGAATAAAACTATAGTACTCCCTATTTACATGTATCGTTATGCATTTACTACCCGGGCTAGTGATGCATACAGCTTTGGAAGCGCGATTTCGAACGTCATCGTCCTTATCAGTATCATACTCATTACTTTATCAAATTGGCTTGTTAAGAAACTTAGCCCCCAGGAGGTGTAAAATGGCAGCCACAGCTACAACAACAATGCAAGTCGCAGGTACCAAGGGCCCTGGGTTCTACTTTAGCAAGGTCGTGTCATATGCCGTGTTTGTCCTGTTTACCATCCTTACGGTGTATCCCCTGGTTTGGCTTACCTATTCATCTTTTAAGACGGATGCAGAATTCGTTAGAAACGCCCTCGCCTTACCCCAGGGGCTGGCTATCGAAAATTATGCCGAGGCATGGGAATTCGGAAAACTGGGCCTCTATGCGATCAACTCGCTTATATACACCACCGTTAGTGTAACCTTGGTCTTATTGTTTGCCATGATGACAAGCTACGCGTTCTCAAAGATGCGATATAGGAAGGTGTCGGCCCTGCTGAAGGGATTTTTCGGCTTAGGAATCCTCATTTCGACCCATTCCATTCTGATCCCGCTGTTCATGCTCATGCGTAATCTTGGTCTCATTGATACCAGGTTCGGGATAACCCTTGTCTATCTTGCGGTAAATCTACCATTGGCGATTTTTATTGGAAGCGAGTATATGAAGGGGCTTCCTGATTCTTTGGTGGAATCAGCATTTATGGATGGGGCATCAAATACGCGGATGTTTATCAGTATTATACTACCCATGTGCACACCGGTGATGATTACCGCCGGCATATTAACAACTCTGGCTGTGTGGAATGAATTTCTTCTCGGGTTTATATACACCGGTCCAAGTACAAGAACCCTTCCCGTAGGTATTTATTCCTTCTCTAACGCCATGAATACCGAATACGGCCTTCAGTTTGCCGCCCTGATGATCGGTACCATACCGATCTTGGTTGTGTACTCACTGTTCAACACCCGGATTACTAAGGGTGTTGTTGCCGGTGCGATAAAGGGGTAGTGGAGTGAAACCTGTTTACGCCCCCAGGATTACCCGGGGGCGAGGCAGGATGGGTTTTGCGCAGTAATCTCAAGAAAACATACATAGAATAAATCAAGGATACGAAACCATGAACTCAACCAAGATCGAAGAAACAGTAAAAGCGCTGAGTCTGCGCCAAAAAATCGGGCAGATGTTTTTATTCAATTTTGTTGGCAAATATGAGGTTCCGGACCATATTAAGCAACTAAACCGGGACGGCTTGTTAGGCGGGATTATTTACTTCAGCGGGAGTAATGTTGAAGATTTAGAACAGCTTCGTAAACTGGGGGCTAGGATCCAGGATCTGAAACATGAAAGTCCCCATGGCATTCCTCCCTTTATTACCCTGGATCAGGAGGGGGGGCAGCTTTCAGCCCTCCACCGGGGAGTTTCAGTGTTTCCGGGCAACATGGCTCTGGGTGATGCTGACGATCTTCGTCTGAGTGAAGAATACGCCGAATACACCGGCAGGTTGCTTAAGTACGGGAATATTTCTATAAACTTTGCTCCGGTTTTAGATGTGGCTTACGAGGCACGGAATGGCGTTCATATTGTCGATAATCGAATGATCAGTTCGGAGACCAATGTGGTGGGACGTCATGGAAAAGGGATCATCCGAGGAATGCAAGCCGGGGGAGTTCTTGCCTGTGCGAAGCATTTTCCAGGGATGAGAATCAGCGAAAAAGACACCCACCATCAGATGGATATCATTGAGTACTCCAGGGATGAGATGGAGTCTATCTACTTCCCTCCCTTCCGGGAGGCCGTAGAAGCCGGCGTTGGTGCCATCATGACCCACCACGGGGTTTACCCCGCCTTCGACGATAAGCCAGCCACTCTTTCGCCGGTGCTATTGGGATATCTCCGCCATGAGCTGGGGTTTGATGGATTGATCATTACTGATGATCTCATCATGAAGGCGGTTCAGGACCAGTATCCCGGTCCGGTTGCTTGCGAGATGGCTATAAATGCTGGAGTCGACCAGATAATCATTACAGGTGCTGATGAACATCTGATCGATTCCTTAGTTGAAGCGGTGGAAGCCGGAAGAATTCAAGAGGCGACTATTGATGCCTCACTCAGGCGCATTCTTACTGCAAAAGAGAACATCTTTTCCAAGCAGGGTATTGGCGGAGACCCATCCGCTGCTTCTGCTGTACAAGGGGGAGGGGAGGTTCCTCCCGCTAAGGATCACGGTGATGCCCTGTCTTTGGAAATTTCCCGAAAAGCTGTGCACGTTGTTTCCGGCAGGGAGCTGCTTCCTGGGATTACCAGCCTGGAGCCTATGGATAAGCTCGGGGTTATTCTCGGAAACCCTGCTCGGCTGGTGATGTCTGATACCGTAAATTTTTACGATATAAGCCTTAAGGCAATTATTGAGGGTGCCGGCATTCATCCCTATGTGAAGGAAGCAGTGATGCCCTGGAATCCGACTGATGAGGAGATGCTGTCGAACTTTGATATAGGGTTTATTTCCGATTTGTTAATCTTCACTACAGTAAATGCCTATCGATTCACCAGGCAGTTGGAAATCCTCAAACAGATTCACGGTCTTCGTAGGGATGGGAGAACCAAACCCTATATAATTTCGGTAGCAACCCGCAGCCCGGATGATGCGGCGCTATTGGAACCCTATTCCGATGTGGTACTTACCACCGGCGGAATCACCCCAAACCAAATGACAGCCTTGGTTGAAACCATATTCGGGAGGAGGATTCGATGAGTATGTGGAGCCTTGGTGAAGGGGGATTCACTATTAATCAACCCCTGGAGTACCGGCCTTGGTTAAATTATCTTGGGAATGGCGAATATGGCCTCCGGATAAGCCATCTTGGAGATGGGTATGCAACCACCCTGAGGGAACCCAGGAAGGTCATTACCAATTACGATTTCTTTACCCCGAATAAGGGCAGGTTTTTATACATCCAGGACGGTGAGAGTCTATGGACTCCGAGTTTTTACCCAGTCAAGCAGTCCTTGGACTCCTATTCCTGCACCCACCGCCCCGGGAGTACCGGCTTCTCCAGCGAAAATGCCGGTGTACTCGGTGAGAGTATTCATTTTCTTCCCCGGACCGGTAGCTTTGAGATCTGGTATATGAAGATTCAGAATAATTCCGACAGGGTAAAACAGATTCAAGTCGTCCCTCAATTGGAGTTTTTGCTGTACGATACCTTCGCCGTCGATCCGGTGTATTACAGTTGGTATACTAATTCCGGGATTGAGGATGGCGGCCATACGATAACGATTTTTAAGACCGATACCTCGGTGGTGTACGGCTTTTGCTCGAGTATTTCCGCTCCCCAGGGCTGGGAGTCGAGTCTGGTCAATTTCCGAGGAAATGGCGATGTTCAGCGTCCTCAGGGGGTTATGAGCCGGCAGTTCACGGGAAGACCCAGTGCCGGAGATCCCTACATCGCAGCGTTCCAATTTATCCTCGAGCTGGAACCCGGGCAGGTCTGGGAGAATGCCCTCTTCATCGGGGAGGGCCGGGCCCACTGCGAGGATGCCCGGAAACGCTTCTCGAGTCTTGATGAGGTGAAGGATGAGCTCCAGGAAGTTCATGCCACATGGGAAAAACGATTATTCCGGAAAGAGCATAACCGAATCACGGATTCACAGTTTCGCAATTACCTGAACACCTTCATGCCGTACCAGATGTACCAGCAGTCAGAGGGGTTGGTACGCTCCACCTTCAGGGGTTTCAGGGATGTTGCCCAGGATGCCATGGGGATGAGTTACTACGATTTAGACCTGGCTCGGGCGCTTATTGAATCTCTTCCGGATAAGCAGTGTAAGAGCGGAAGATGCCTGCGCCAGTGGAATACCGGGGGCGGGTACCATGATGAGCGAGATTTTCGAGATCTTCCATTTTGGCTCCCCTTGGCGGTGGGCCGCTATATTGAAAAGGGGGGGGATCCGTCAATCCTGGGGAGTACCTTCGGGTATCACGATGACCCTGAGGAAGAAACCCTGGTCCAGCACATGGTTCGGGGTCTTCGATACGGTCTTGAGTTCGGCCCTCATGATCTTCTCTGTATGGGGAAGGGTGATTGGAATGATGCCTTGTCCGGAATGGGCTCGAAGGGTGAGAGCCTTTGGCTGAATCAGATTGCCTACCTGTCTCTCCAGACCCTGGATGATATGTGTTCCCGCTGGGGATACAGCCACGGTCTTGAGGTAGAGGCTCTGACGGACCGGCTTTATCGGGGGGTATTGAACGGGTGGACCGGTACATGGTTTTTCCGCGGGATACATGAGAACGGTACTGTTCTGGGGGGAGCAGAGGATGATCGGATCTTTCTTCTACCCCAGGCATGGTTTACCATTAGCGGGATGGATAAACGGAATCCGGAAATCGCCGGTGTTGCCTTGGATTCCATGCTCAGCCGCTGTGATAATGAATCGGGGTTACTAATCTGTGATCCCGGGTTTCCGGAGTTTAATCCTCTGGTGGGAAATCTTTCTGCCCTAGCCCCGGGAATGGCTGAGAACTTTGCCGTGTACAACCATGCCTCCGCCTTTGGGATCTATGCACTGCTCAAGGCGGGGCGGCTGGGGGATGCCCAACGCTTCATTCAGCGACTTCTTCCCTTTAAGAAGAATCCAGAACAGTCCCATAGTGAACCCTACGTGCTGGTGAACTATTACAACGGCGGCTTCTATCCTGAGAAGGCCGGTCGGGGAGGGATCCCATGGTTGACCTCAACGGTCAGTTGGCTTGCTATGGGGTTATTTGATTATTATTACGTGCTGACAGAGGAGGAGGTTCCGTTATAGAATAACCATCCGTCGGAGGACTCGTGCAGGCTACAAACCAAACCTTTCAGAAAATGTATAATCGGGCCCTGGTACTTCGACATGTCCGGCGAAATGAACGAATCAGTCGGGTGGATTTGTCCAGGGCTCTGGGACTTAAGAAGTCGTCCATATCGAATATCGTCGCCGAGCTATTAGAAGCTGGGATCATCAGCGAGCGAGAACAAGGTGAATCCTCGGCATCGGGTGGCCGAAAACCCATCTTCCTAGAAGTTAACAGGCAGTTCTGCGGATTTCTGGGGATTGAGGTCCAGCCGAATCGGTATAATGCTGTTTTTCTGGATTTGGCAGGGAGGGTTCTGTTTCAGCGCGAGGGGAAGGTCAGCACCTACCGGGATGGATTTGAGCCTTCCCTGGAGAAGATCTACGAGGAACTTGCGCCCCTGGCGGAGCAGACCGGATTACCTGTGGCTGGCATATGTCTCGGTGTTCCCGGGTATGTTCATCCTGCGGATGGTACAATCCTATACTCAATCCCCCATGGTTTAGAAAACTGGCGGGTTTCCCCCCGGGCACAACCCTGGGATGTTCCTGTATATGTTGAAAATGACGCCAATTGCTGTGCCTGGGGAGAACTAATGGTTCATCCCAACTCCGGGGCCGTTGATTTCCTCAGCGTACTGATGGAGTTTCAGGAGGAGAATCCGAGACTCCAACAGGATATCGGGATATCAACCGGATTCGGGGTCGTGATTAACGGAAGCCTGTATTACGGTCAGGCCTTCAATTCCGGTGAGTTTAAGAGCGCATTGTGGACCCGGAACAATAAGAGCCAGGTTGGTATTCCCGATGAACAACTTCTCGGTATTCGGGAAAACCAAGATATTCTCGATGATTATTTGACGGAACTGTTGATGAATCTCTCCCCCATTGTTTCAGTAATGAGCCCTCAGCGGGTTGTACTCTGCGGTGACGGCAGAAACCTGCTTCCTCGGATTTCCTACCTTCTGGAAAGCCGGTTAAGCGACCGGTTTATTGGACTCGCGGCCCAACGTGGACTGTTCCAGCCCTCCATCCATGCTCAACATAATGTTGCCATCGGTGCTGCGGGCCGGCTTCTGGAAACCCTCTTTGATCAGCCGCGAATCGGACGGTCACGGTATGAAATGGGAGTGGATTGGGAGTATGTTCTTGACCGATTCAGTGTTCCAGGTTCCGAATTAGTGTGAGATTCTGTTTTCCCCACCCTAGGGTAATTTCTGTATCCACCAAGACTGATTGATTCTGCAGTAGCGGTAGCAAACTACACCGCATAGAGCCGGATTATGAGCGGTACCGCCCCGGGGGTAGAGTCGCCCATGGAGGGTGATAGAATCCATTGGGCTCATCATAGAGAGACTGTTTCTTTAGAGAGAATCGTCTGAGAGACCCTCCCAGGGTTGATGGGATCTGGAGAATCGGATAAAACCATATTACATCGGCGTAAAACCCTGATATTTCACCGGGGGACACCTCAAATAGGGAGTAGTTTTTCCATAGTCATGGAGGAACGATTGTACAATCGTACATCCCCCCCATACTCTTGCAGAAGCAAGAGCCTGGAGCCAGCGGGAAATCATGACGACTCTGAAAATGGGAAAGATCAGGTTTGAGATGTACCCCGGTTGTGGTGGAATAGTGTAAGATTTATCAACCCAGGGGTAGGAGCGTCGGTATGCACCGGTGCGAACCGGTTTGAACAGCATCTAGATAGGTATAGTTCAGGGGAGTTGCTATGACATTTAACCAGCGGCTGAGCCGGGGTATAGTACTTTTTGATGGTGCCATGGGTACCCAGATTCATGAAATCAATCCCAGCGATGAGGATTACCGGGGTCACCTCGGATGCAGCGAGATTCTGAATCTCACAATCCCGGATAAGATTCAGGAGATACATCAGGCCTACCTTCGGGCTGGTGCAGACGTGATAGAAACTAATAGTTTTGGATCGAACGAGATTGTCCTGGCTGAATACGGGTTAGAGAGTCAAGCCAGAGAGATCAGTCGAATATCTGCCCAAATAGCCCGAAGGGCTGTGGGTACCCTAGAGCGTGAAGACAAACCCAGGTTTGTAGCCGGGTCCATGGGTCCAGGAACAAAGCTGATCAGTCTCGGACAGACAGATTGGCCCACTATGTACAGGAGTTACCGGGAGCATGCCGGTGGGCTCATTGAGGGGGGCGTAGACCTCTTTATTATTGAAACCTGCCAAGACCTTCTCCAAATAAAATGTGCTATTTTGGCATGTCAGGATGAAATGGAGGTTCAGGGGGTAGATCTCCCGCTCATCGTATCAGTCACGGTGGAGACCACCGGAACCCTCCTCGTGGGGAGCGAGCTTCAGGCGGTGATTGCTGCCCTCGAACCCTATAATCTCACCGCCCTGGGTATGAATTGTGCCACGGGGCCGGATGCGATGAAGACCTATGTTCGGGAACTATCCCAGACTGTGTCACTGCCGTTAATTGTTCAGCCTAATGCCGGGCTCCCACAGAACGTAGACGGACAAATGGTGTACACCCTTTCGGTGGATGAGTATGTTCAGGCCATGAGAGGGTTTATCACCGAGGAAGGGGTACAGATTGTCGGCGGTTGCTGCGGAACCACCCCGTCCTTTATCCAGGCCCTAGCCGAGCAGCTGCCGGAACAGGGTGCATCCCGGGAGTCTTCCTATGAGCCCGCTGTTGCAAGTATCTTCTCAGCACAAACCCTAGAACAAGATCCTCCGCCGTTTTATATCGGTGAGAGGACAAATACCAATGGAAGCCGGTTATTCCGGGAATCCCTATTAGCAGATGATATAGACGGACTTATAGATATAGCTCGTGAACAGCAGCTAACGGGAGTGCATGCCTTGGATCTCTGTGTGGCGTACACAGGCAGGGATGAGGTACAGGATATGAGAAACGTCCTGTCCCGACTTGTTACCCAAATCACCCTTCCGCTGGTTATCGATTCTACTGAAATCCCCGTGTTGGAAGCCGCTCTTCAAATGTACGGGGGTCGCGGGATCATTAACTCCATAAATCTAGAGGATGGCGAGGATCGGGCTGATGCCATTTGTAGGCTTGCAAAACGCTATGGGGCGGCTCTCATTGCCTTGACCATCGACGAACAGGGGATGGCGAAGGATGTACCCCGAAAGGTTGAGGTGGCTAAACGCTTATACTCCATCGCCGTGGAGCGCCATGGAATGCGCCCTCAAGATCTCATCTATGATCCCCTCACCTTTACCCTGGGGAGTGGTGATGAGGCCATGAAGGATGCCGGGATCAAAACCCTGGAAGGGATCCGCCGGATTAAGGAAGAACTACCTGGAGTTCGGACGGTTCTAGGGCTTTCAAATATAAGTTTCGGTTTGAATCCCAAGAGCCGCCGTGTACTGAACTCTGTGTTTTTGGCGGATGCAGTCCGGGAAGGACTCGATATGGCGATCGTGAATCTCAGGCATATCGTACCCCTGGCCCAGCTCTCTGAAGATGATATTAGGTATGCACGGAATTTGATCTATAATCGAGGGTCGGAGAATCCGCTTTTTGATTTCATAGGGTACTTCGATAGTAAATCCGGAGAGAGCCAGGAAGATGCCGGTCCTGCTATGGAAGAACTTCCCCTGGAGGAACGCATACCCAAAAAAATCATCCAGGGATCCAAGAGTAAACTTGATGGCTGGCTCCTTGAAGCGATGCAGGCTGGGCACTCAGCCCTGGACATTATTAATACAATGCTGATTCCCGCCATGAAGGTTGTGGGAAATCTCTTTGGAGAGGGGAGGATGCAGCTGCCCTTCGTATTACAATCTGCGGAAACCATGAAGTTTGCGGTGGATATTCTCCAGCCTTACATGGAGAAGGTAGATGCCCAGGAGCAGAAGAGTATTGTACTCGCAACGGTCCGCGGCGACGTCCATGATATTGGTAAAAACCTCGTGGATATTATCCTGACCAACAATGGGTATCGGGTGCATAACCTCGGGATTAAATGTGAGATCGATACCATTCTCTCTACGGCCCAAGAGGTTGGGGCTGATGCTATCGGAATGAGTGGGTTGTTAGTCAAATCAACGGTGGTTATGAAGGATAATCTCGAAGAAATAAAGCGCAGGGGGGTTTCTATCCCCGTGCTGCTGGGGGGGGCTGCCCTGACCCCAAGTTTCGTCTGGGACATCTGCGCTCCCATTCCCGATGGTCCGGTGGTCTATTGTTCAGATGCCTTTGAGGGATTGCGGGCCATGAGTCTCATCCAGGATGGGATGTTGGAAGATTACCTTTCGGCGCAAGCCGAACGAAGGGCATCCCGTCCCGCTCCCAAACCGCGGAAGAACCTAACGCGGGTTGAGCCCATCGTTGTTGACCGGACAGTTGAGGTTCCCACGGCACCATTTTTGGGGTCACGAATTGTGGAGGATGTTGATCTGGATGCTGTGTACCCCTTTCTAACTGAAGAGGTCTTGTTCCGGGGACGATGGGGGTACCGACGGGGAAAACTGTCCAAGGAGGAGTATGAGGACCTTATTTCCCAAACGGTCCGTCCACAATTTGAGGCATTAAAATCCCTCTGTAAAAAAGAAAAACTACTCCAGCCAAGTATTGCCTACGGATTTTGGGAGTGTAATTCTCTGGGGCAGGATGTCATACTGTATAGGCCCGGTACGGAGGATGAATTGGCCAGGCTGTCCTTCCCTCGACAGGCTGATGCTCCCTTCCAATGTATTGCAGATTACTTCTATCCACAGGAATCCGGAAGACGGGATATTATTGCACTGCAGATTGCCACTGTGGGGCATCAGGCACAGATACATAGTCAGGGGCTGTACGAGGCAGGGTCGTATAAGGATTACCTTCTGTTCCACGGTCTTTCGGTGGAGGCAGCCGAAGCCTTGGCAGAGTATTGGCATCTGGTGGTACGCCAGAAGCTGGGTATTACCGAGGAAGACGGGCAGGGCATCGATGATTTTGTTGTTCAAAAGTACCGAGGCAGCAGGTATTCCTTCGGATATCCGGCTTGTCCCGAGCTCTCCCAGAACCGGATACTCTGTGATCTCCTGGATAGTCCGCGGATCGGGGTTACCATGACGGAAGAGGACCAAATGGCTCCGGAGCAGACCACCAGCGCCTTTATTGTTCATCATCCCCAGGCGAAATACTTCAATACCTGAGGCAATTGCAACTGGCTTCTGCTATTGGCGTGCGCACTAAAATGCTAGCAACGAACCCCACACCTGGTGAGGTGAGTCGGAATTAGCGGCGGCAATTCCCTTCGATGCCAACCGGCGGTGCTGGGCGTCCCGGTGTGGTGAGGGTCAGGGGCCGCTTTCCGGAAAGCAGTGAAATATAGGAGGATTGAATGAAATACATTTGCTCAAACTGCGGGTATATTTATGATCCCGAGGAGGGGGATTTGGAAAACGGTATAGAGGAAGGTACTGCCTTCGATGATCTACCCGAGGATTGGACCTGCCCCATCTGTTATGTGAGTAAGGATTTATTCGATCCCCTGGATTAGCGACCGGGTATTTATTACTATATCAGTATGAAAAAGAACCGAATACGAAGGCGAAGATGGCTGTTTTTGGCAGGAGCGCTTGGAGTATTGTTCCAGGTTGTTGGTTTTAGCCAGGGGGCTCCGGGGGTTGATTCCCAGGTGGTTATCAGCGGGCTCGATAATCCTTGGGCGGTAGAGAGCCTGGATGGTGGCGGCTTTCTTATAACCGAGAAGCCCGGCAGAATACTGTATTACCGGGAGGGCAACCAGGAAGCGGTTCTCAAGGTTCCCCAAGCCATAAATGTCGGACAGGGTGGACTTCTGGATATTGAGCCCTCACCCGGCTTTCCCGAGGACCCGCGTATATTTTTTACCCTGTCGGTGGGAGACGCTTCCAGGGGATACGGAACGGCCTTGGGACTGACGAGTCTCAATATACGAGAAAACGATACAAGCCCGCTTACCTTCGATCCGCCGATCCTTCTTTGGCAGATGCCGGACAGATTTAAAACCTCCCGAGGACAGCATTTTGGCTCCAGGATTGTGATTCACCAGGGATATCTCTACCTTACCATCGGTGATCGGGGAGAGATGAACCGGGCCCAGCTTCGTCAGGATCCAGCGGGGTCGGTACAACGCTTTATGCTCTCGGAGCTGGACGGGGGAGCACAGGATGTGCGCCCGGAGCTCTATACCTACGGGCATAGAAATCCCCAGGGAATGGCTGTTCATCCCCAGCGGGATGAAATCTGGCTCCACGAGCATGGTCCTCGAGGGGGGGATGAGCTTAATATCCTCCAAGCCGGAGACAATTACGGGTGGCCCCTGGTGACCTTCGGACGCAATTATAACGGTACTGTAATCAGCAGAAATACCCATGCTACGGGAATCACTCCCCCGGTTCTTCACTGGACACCGAGTATTGCACCTTCGGGTATGGCGTTTTACTCGGCTGACCGGTATCCCCAGTGGCAGGGCTCGCTCTTTCTGGGTGCCTTGGCCGGGCAACACCTGCGAAGGGTGATGCTATCTGCCGGAGAGATTACCGGCCAGGAAATACTCCTGGAGAACCGGTTGGGACGGATACGAGACGTACATGCTGGTAGGGATGGCGAACTCTACATTCTTACGGACGGCAACAGGGCCGCCCTGTATCGACTTCGCCCGGTTGAATAGCGGGGTACTCCGGTATCCACTGCTCCGGGTTCCGGAAGCAGCCCAAACATCCCGCCCCAAAGAGAACAGAATGCCACCATCGGATGTGCAGTACTTGAGGTATTCGATCAGCCGATGGTGGTGTGTCTATCATCTGGAAATCAATTTCTAGCGCGCAAAAGGTTGTAAACGACCCTAGATATGGCTGAGCAGCCTCTATCTCCACCCAGGGGTGGTGTCGCCGGGGTGCAATGGTACAACCTTTTACGCACAATAAAATCAATCGATTGGCAGGTTATTCTCCCGGTAACTTCCGGTAGGCTCCCTGGTCGGCGCTGGTAGCCATCAGGGCGTAGGCACGAAGGGCCTTTGAAACCACCCGTTCGCGGTTTCGGGGGGTATACGCTTCTTCCCCTCGGGCTTCCTCCTGATTTCTCCGTTCAGCCAACTCCTCAGGAGAAATCTCCAGGGCAATAGTGCGGTTAGGAATATCAATGGTGATGGTGTCGTTATCTTTTACCAGGGCTATAGCCCCTCCGGCCGCCGCCTCAGGGCTCGCATGGCCGATAGAGAGGCCGCTGGTTCCACCGGAGAATCTTCCGTCGGTTAGTAGGGCGCAGGATTTTCCCAGTTTCATGGATTTAAGGTAACTGGTCGGGTAGAGCATCTCCTGCATACCAGGACCGCCCTTCGGTCCCTCATACCGGATGATAACCACGTTGCCTTCCCGAACCTTACCCCCGAGGATTCCCTCAATGGCGTCCTCCTGGCTTTCATAAACCCGGGCTGTTCCGGTGAACCGGAAGATGCTTTCATCCACGCCGGCGGTTTTCACGATACAACCCTTTTCTGCGATATTTCCGAACAAGACGGCCAAACCCCCGTCTGGATAATATGCATGTTCCACATCTCGAATACAGCCTTCGGTGCGGTCTGTATCCCCTTCTCGGTAGTAGTTATGCTGACTACCCATAACGAGATTCCGAGTACCTCCCGGAGCAGCACGGTAAAATTCCACAATCCGGGTATCGGGATTCCTTGTAAGGTCATAGCGTTCCAGGATCTGCCCCAGGCTCGGTGAATCCACCCGGGGCACATTCGGATCAATCAAGCCTCCCCGGTGTAACTCTGCTAGAATGGCCATAATTCCCCCGGCCCGGTGGACATCCTCAATATGGTACTGGCTATTGGGACTTACCTTACAGATACAAGGAACCTTTCGGCTCAGGGCATCAATATCCGCCATGGTGAAATCCACCCCGGCTTCCCTGGCAATGGCGAGCAGATGGAGAACGGTATTAGTGCTTCCGCCCATGGCAATGTCCAGGCTCATGGAATTCATTAAGGCGGCCTTGGTGGCAATGGACCGGGGAAGAACCTGGTGATTATCTTCCTCGTAGAATTCCCTGGCCATTTCAACGATCCGGGTTGCGGCGGTTTTAAAGAGATCGAGCCGTTTTGCGTGGGTTGCCACTACGGTACCGTTTCCCGGCAACGCCAAGCCGAGAGCCTCGTTCAGGCAGTTCATGGAGTTAGCGGTAAACATTCCCGAACAACTTCCGCAGGTAGGGCAGGCGTGTTCCTCCACAGCAGCTAGAAGGCTATCGTCAACCTCCGGGTCGGCAGCCATTACCATGGCGTCCACCAAATCGTATTTACGGTCTCCCACCCGGCCCGCCTCCATGGGGCCCCCGGAAACAAAAATCGTTGGGATATTCAGTCTCATGGCTGCCATGAGCATGCCCGGGGTGATTTTATCGCAGTTTGATATACATACCAGGGCATCTGCACAGTGGGCGTTGACCATGTACTCAATACTATCTGCAATCAGATCGCGGCTGGGCAGGCTGTAGAGCATCCCGCCGTGGCCCATGGCGATTCCGTCATCCACTGCAATGGTATTAAACTCGGCAGCAAAACAACCCTGGTCTTCGATGTACTGTTTCACTTCTTGACCGATGGTGTGGAGATGGGCATGTCCCGGGACGAACTGGGTAAAACTATTAGCGATGGCAATAATTGGTTTTCCAAACTGCTCTTTCGTCATACCGTTGGCCCGCCAGAGCGCCCTGGCACCAGCCATATTTCTGCCGGCCGTATTTGTGAGACTTCTTAATCGGGGCATACCCCCTCCTTCGTAAACGATACTAATCTTGGAATGGATGGTACAAAAAAACAGCCCGGGTCTCAAGGGAGGTCCCCGCTGATTCACCCTCCTCGGTGTGACAAACACCTGATGGCTGGTCGATTCCGCCCCATCGGTTCGAGCCTCGGGTACTCAAAGTGGGTTATTGCTTCCATGAAAGCCCACATCCCGCTGCCTGGGCCGTCTCAAAAAAACAGACCAGCATGGGTAAACCCGGGGGCAATCCGGATTCCGCAAGCAGGCAAGCAACATCCCAGGCCTCCTGGGGGTTGATGGGGGAGTCGATTTCCCAGGCCTCCTGGGGATCGATGAGGGAGTGGTTTGGAGCCCCGCCCAGACCGGAATGGGCCGGATGGACGGGCCCTGATACCTGAGCCTGGGTATCAGGAAGTTGCCGGGACATCGGCGGTGCTACGGTGTTATCGGAGAACCATCCTAATAAGAACGGCCAAACCAGTTCAAAGGTCCGGGGAAGATCAATACCAGCCCTGGTTCCCAGCTCCTCCATGGCAATCTGGATACGGTCATGAATCTTCGGCATACCGGTATTGTAGTCGTTGACCATGAGCCTCGCCAAGGGGTATAAAGCCTGTACATAAGGTTCCGCAATCTGGCCTTTACGGTCAGAACCATGGTGTAACCATGGTGCGGTGAAAAGGGAAGGGGGTGAAATTCCTCCACGGTCCCGCCACTGTGAGTTTTACTACCTAACCTGTATGCCACTGGATTTTTCCGGGAAGGCGGTTAGGGTCGGAACGAGTCAGGAGACCTGCCTTATGAACATACAAATACCTGCGCGGACAGGTAGGAGGTTGTTATGCAATTCCGTAGGTCGTTTTCCCGTACTATCCTTTCCCTCTGTTTGATCCTAGGGGTAACCCTTTCACCGACACTCGTTCTGGCAGCTGGTAATCAGGAGACAGCCGGCAGTCCGCCAACCCAGGAATCGATCCAGGGTCAGTCCTCTGAGTTACCCGATGCCGCTAGCGAAGTTTCCACCCCGCAACAGAGCCCCCAGCGTATTGTGAGCCTGGCTCCAAATGTTACTGAAATACTATTTGCTCTTGGAATTCAGAATCGGCTGGTGGGACGCACCGACTTCTGCGATTATCCTGCTGGGGTTTCGGAGATTCCGAGCATCGGCGGCGGAATGGATGCTGGTGTTGAGGGCATCCTCGCATTGAAGCCTGATCTTGTCATCGCACCCCGGGATTATTTCACTGCTTCAGTGGAAAAACTCCAGGATCTGTCCATACCGGTTCTCATCCTTGATACAGTAACCGAACTCAGTGGGGTATTCGAGTCTATTTCCGGAATTGCCCAGGCGGCGGGAGTCCCCAACCGGGGGGATGCTCTGGTGCAGTCCATGAAAGAGCGGCTGCAGATTCTCCAGACGGAATTGGAGACCCTATCCTCACCGCGTCCCAGGGTGTACTATGCCGTCGGCTTCGGAGACGGGGGAGATTGGACGGCTGGGGGTGATACCTACATTCACCAAATGATCACCCTCGCCGGCGGCGAAAACATCGCTGCAGATGTATCGGGGTGGTCCTACTCCCTGGAGAAGCTCCTGGAACATGATCCCGAGCTAGTTCTCCTGCCGGGATCCTGGCCTGCTGAGGATGCCTTCAAGGTTACCCCGGGCTATAGCTCCCTCACCGCCGTCACTGAAGATAGACTGTATACTATAAATAACGATCTCATTGACCGCCAGGGACCGCGGTCCATAGACGGTTTGGTCATGTTGGCCTCTATCTTTCATCCGGATCTTAGTCCTGAGGTTCGCCAGGCTCTGACATCGGGATCACCCCAAAGCCAGGACACTATACAATCCCCTGAACAGGCCCGGGACTAGGTATGCACGACCGTCTTCCCCTGAAGCGGTTTGTAGGCTGGATTTTCTTGGGGATCTTGACTTATATCGTGGTCAGCCTTGGGGCCGTTTCTTTCGGGGCTGCCGAGATTGGGTTCAACCAGTCCATGCGGATCCTTCTGTCTCTCCTGCCATTCCGGGGTACGGATGGCGGGGCTGACAGCGCTTCGGTGAGGATGATCATACTCCAGGTCAGATTGCCCCGGGTTGTGCTTTCCGGCCTGGTGGGCATGGCCCTATCCTTGAGCGGGGCAGTGCTCCAGGCGGTGTTCAGAAATCCCCTGGCGGAACCCTATCTGCTGGGGATTAGTTCGGGGGCAGGCCTGGGGGCGAGTATCGGTATTATCCTGACCCCCGTAATAGGCGTGTTCCCCCTGCTTTCAGGCTTCGGGATCATCGGCCTATCGGCCTTTTTGGGAGCCCTGGGATTCACCCTGATTGTCTATCTGCTGGCCAGGGTTATCTCACCGAACCGCAGTCAAGCCATTCTCTTGGCGGGGGTCGGGCTTGGCGTTATGGGGTCGGCGGGGATTTCGGTTCTCATGTTTCTGTACAGCAGGCATCTGGAACAGATCGTCTTTTGGACCATGGGGAGTTTTTCTGCGGCAAACTGGGACAGAGTGGCCTTAGTAGCTCCGGTGGTAGTATTGGCATCCTTGATCATCTTCTTTCTACACAGGGAGGTAACCATACTTTCATGGGGAGGCGGTACCGGGCATATACTCGGAATGCGTGTCGATGCGGTCCGGCGGACGTTACTGGTGATCACGAGCCTGCTCACTGCCTTCTCCGTTGCCTCGGCCGGCGTTATAGGGTTCGTGGGGCTGGTTGTACCTCATATTCTGCGGAGCTGGGTCGGGGTGGATCATCGAAGGGTCCTGCCGCTCTCTGCCCTCGGCGGTGGCATCTTTCTCATACTAGCTGATACCCTCGCCAGAACCCTGGTCAGTCCACGAGAGATACCCGTAGGGGTCCTTACGGCTCTCTTAGGCGGTCCCATTTTTATCTGGAGGATTCTCATGCCCCAGGGTTCGGGAAAGGATGCAGGTTATGAGTGGTGATACAAGGAACTCCCTCGAACTGCGGGATCTCAAATTCTCCTACACCCCTCAACAGGAATTGATACACAACCTAAATCTGCGGTTTGAACCCGGAAAAATTATCGTGCTGTTGGGACCCAACGGTTCGGGGAAATCCACTATTATCCATCTCCTGTCGGGTCTCATCAAACCCCAGGCAGGTGCAGTCTTCCTTGGAGGGGAGGATATTCGATCCTACTCACCGAGGAGACGTGCTCAGTACATTGCCCTTGTCCCGCAGCTCCATACACCTCCCCCGGGCACCACCGTCCGGGATGCGCTCATCATGGGGCGCTATCCCTACCGCCGGGGGATCAACGCACTGGAATGCCCATCCGAGCTCTGGGAATTCGGTATAGGGCAGTTTGAACTCCAGCCGCTCCTAGACCATACCCTTGATACCCTTAGTGGAGGGGAATTGCAGCGGGTCATGATTGCCCGGGCTGTTATTCAGGACCCCAGATTTCTTATCCTGGACGAACCCGGGGCACACCTGGATATACATCACCAGGTATTAGCCATGCGGGTTCTTAAAAACCTTGCCAACCGCGGCCAGGGGATTCTCATGGTACTCCATGATTTGACGGTTGCCCTACAGGTGGCGGATGAGGTTGTCCTTCTAGGACCGGGGAGTGCTGAGGCGGGTGCTCATGGCGACCCGTCCTATTCTCGGCCGGAATTGTTACAGGGACCGCCGGATTTGGTGTTACAGGAAGAGCGATTGTCCAGGGTGTATAAAAATCCCGTACAGATCATTCGGAATCCGGGAGGTGTTGCAGCGGTGTACCATTTTTCTTAGACTTCAGCTATGAACATTCTTGTTTTGGATGGGCAGACCAACAACCCGGGGGATCTCTCCTGGCAGCCCGTCGCCGATTTGGGAAACCTCACCGTGTATCCCAGGACAGCGAGTCGGGAACTTCTTTCCCGTGCCAAGGACGCCCAAATCATCCTGACAAATAAGGTACCGCTTACCAGAGATGTTCTGGATGTTCTCACCCGTCTTAGGTTTATTCAAATCCTGGCCACAGGGTGGAATACCGTGGATGTGGATTATGCTGCCCGCCTGGGTATTCCTGTCAGCAACATTCCCGATTACAGCACAGATTCGGTCGCCCAACATGTGTTCGCCTTTCTCCTCCATGCGTTTAATCAAATACAAATGCATGCCGACTCGGTACGTCAGGGTGATTGGAGTTCATGCCTGGATTTTTCCTATTCACTGGTCCCTATGGAAGAATTAGCCGGCAAGACCATGGGGATAGTCGGATACGGTCGTATCGGAAGGAAGGTTGCGTCCATTGCACGGTCCTTTGGAATGAAGGTTCTCGCCGGCAGACATCCTGATGGTACCATTCCCCGGGGCTGCGGGGAGGATCCCCTGTTGGAAGAACGGGATATTCTTCCTCTTCAAGAGCTTTTCCTCCAGAGTAGCGTCATCACTCTGCATGTCCCCCTGGCAGCACGCACCCTCGAGATGATCGGGGGTGAACTCCTATCCCGCTCGCCCTCGGATCAGATTCTAATCAATACGGCCCGGGGGGGAATCGTTGCAGAAGCGGATCTGATCCTAGCCCTGGACAGCCGGACCCATGGGCCCCGCTATTATTACACCGATGTGTACTCCCTTGAACCGCCCGAACCGCATCCCCGGTTATTTGACCATCCCCGGGTCATCGTTAGTCCCCACCGGGCGTGGAGCAGCGTCCGGGCCCGGCAGCACCTCATCCAGATTGCCGCAGACAATATTCGCGGGTTTCTATCTGGAAAACCTCAGAATCTTGTTCCTTCATCTTCTCCCTAGGTCGAAAAACCTTGCTTTCAATCTCCGCAATTCCTAAGCTTTAGGTATGGAAAAACGGGTTCGTTCCCTAATGATCATTATCGCAGTATTCTGGTTATCGCCCTTCGTCCTGGCATTCGCCCAGGAACCCGCTATCCTGATCCTCCATTCCTACAGCAGCGATTTTCCTTGGACAGCTGAGCTGGGTGAGGTTTTTCAAGCGACGGTCAGGGAATCCTATCCCAAAGCAGTTTTTTTCAGTGAATTTCTCCAGACAAAACAGTTTCCCTACCAACAGGTTGCGCCCATTACAGCTGACTTCGTATCCAAAAAATACCGGGGTCAGCACCTGGACGGTTTATACCTCACGGACGATAATGCCCTCTATTTTTACCTAGAGTACCAGGATCAGCTCGATGTCCTCAAGCATATTGGCTCCTCGGTGGTGGCTGCCGGATTGCATGACCAGATTCCCGGGTATACCGGCTCCGGAGTGATTGAGAGCCTCGATTTTTCCAGAAATCTTCGGGCCATAGCACGACTCCACCCTGGCGCTTCCACTATCATGGTACTAACCGATGAGACAGAATTGGGTCAAAGTTACGCGAACCAGATAACCATGGCTGCGGCGGACCTGCAGGCTCAGGGAGAACAGATTCCACCGCTAACCCTGCTCCCTAGTCCATCTACTGACCAGCTGAGAAAACAACTGCTGCAAGCCCCGGCTTCCACCCCAATCTTGTATTTATCATACTTTGTCACTAAAACAGGTGAGTTACTGACTCTGGAGGAGTCCTTCCAACTCATAGAATCCCTAGGTTCCTTTCCCATATACAGTTTTTGGGAGGATACCCTGCAGTTCGGTGCCCTGGGCGGATACATGGTTAATGCGAACCAGGTCGGCACCATGGCCGGCACACTCATGGTTCAGCGATTCGCCGAACCCCTGGGAGAGCCCCAGCTGCTCTACAGTGACAATCCGTTCTTAATCAACACCGAACCCATGGAACGGTTTTCCCTATCCAGGGAGGCGTTACCCGATAATACGGTGTTTATAGATTTCGAACCGACCTCCGCTCCCGGTGCGCTTGAGAATCAGTCTGTAGGATTGGGTACGGCCTTTCCATGGGTACTCAGTATCGCCGTCCTAGGGATCGGCGCGGTTGTGTTGCTTCTCTGGGGTTTCCGAAGGAAAAAAGCAGTACAGTTATTGGTAACCATCGAGAAGGCCCTTCATACCATAGATTTGGGTGTGTACATTACTGACCCCTTGGGGAGAATCATTTATGCGAATAACGCCATGTCCACCATCAGCGGCTATTCAAAGGATGAACTCCTAGGGCAGACCCCGCGTTTATTCAAGTCGGGTCTTCAATCCAGAGAGTATTATGAACAGCTATGGCGCACCCTGGGGAATCACACCATCTGGTCTGAGCAGATCATCAACCGGCGACGGGATGGATCACTCTATACGGCCGCGCAAACCATCCACCCGGTCCTGAGCCGGGGCTCACTCCTGGAGGGATTTATTGCCGTTCAGCGGGACGTGACGGAGCAGCGCCGGATGGAAGAGGCTCTCCGCAACAGCGAAATACATTACCGGCTTTTAGCAGAAAACGCCACCGATATGATATCCCGGCATGCGCCGGATGGAGCCTACCTCTATGCTTCTCCAGCTTCCCGAGATCTCATCGGGTACGACCCTCAGGAGCTGATAGGCAGGGATCCATACACCCTGTTTCATCCCGAGGATGTTCCTGATATACGCCTGAGCCATAAACAGATCTACGATATGCACCAAAGCTCCCAAGTTACCTACCGAATCCACCATAAAAACGGATCATGGAGGTGGGTGGAGACCACCAGTAAAATGGTCGTGGACGCCCATGGGGATGTTACAGAAATTATTGCCATTACCCGGGATGTTTCCGAACGACAGCAGCGTAACCGGGAACTCATCCAAGAAAAGGAGCGCGCTGAAGCCGCTGACCGGGCAAAGAGCGCCTTCCTTGCGAATATGAGTCATGAAATACGTACGCCCCTGAATGGAATTATTGGCTTTGCCTCGTTAATTCATCAGGACTCCAAGGATCCAGCCATGGCTGAGTACGCCCGTACCATTGAGCGGTCAGGGAACCATCTCCTAGACCTGATCAATGATATCCTGGACCTCTCAAAAATTGAGGCCGGAATGATGGTTATTCGGCCGGAAGAAACGAATATCCGTGTATTTTTAGAGGAGTTGGTTCAGTTGTTTCAGGGTGCATCGAAGAATAAGGGAATAGATCTGAGACTAGACCTGAGTCAGGCCCTTCTGGAATTAGACACAATGAATTACCTATTTGATCCCCTTAGGCTGCGTCAGATTCTCGTGAATCTGCTGGGGAATGCCATTAAGTTTACGGAACACGGCGGAGTTACCCTCACATGCGATCTTGCGGATAACGGTAATACCCTTATTTTTGAGGTTGCGGACACAGGCATTGGAATCCCCCCGGAAAAGATTGAGCAGATCTACACGGCATTTAACCAGGTGGATAATGTCTCCCAACGAAAATTTAACGGTGCCGGGTTAGGATTAACCATTTCTTACCGGCTTACCCAGCAGATGGAGGGTTCACTTCGGGTGTACAGTAGGGCGGGAGAGGGTACCACCGTACGTCTCCAGGTTCCTACCTTCCCGCTGCGTAAATCGAGTTCGCCTGTAACCGCCCCTGAAGGGGCCATCGTCACAGAAGACTTCCCCGAGATTGAAGGGGAGCCGAATGTGCTGGATCCTGGGTTGAAGGGGGTGGAATCAAGGACTATACAACAAAATGAAGTCCTTCCCCCGGATATACTTCAGAGTCTCAAGGAACTTAGGAGCCGAGGGATTATTGATGAAATTATTACCAGGACCTCCCAGATTCTGGATTCTGAGGAGATGCAGGGTATTCCAGGGTTCCGGAACAGAATTCTGAGCCTCCATAATGCTGCTGTGGATTGGAATATCGAAGCCATAGAACGAGAATGGAATGTACTATTCCATGATTGGGGTTTAGGGAATGAAGGATGATCCCAAAACTGCCGCCACCGTCCTCATCGTAGATGATGATAGTACCAATATCCAGGTAGCCGCTTCGCATCTTCGCGGACAGGGGTTGGCGATCACCTATGCGCTTTCTGCAGAGGAAGCCCTGGCACGGATAGAAAACCATAGGCCGGATATCATACTCCTCGACATCATGATGCCTGTTGTGGACGGCATCAGCCTTTGCAGACAACTCAAGGAACGGAGGGAGTACCGTGATATTCCTGTGATTTTCCTGACAGCCAGGGTGGATAAAGAGACGCTTATGCAGGCGTATGATGCCGGTGCCTCGGATTATATTACAAAACCGTTTTTCGGACCAGAGTTAATGAAGCGGGTGCAGATCCACTTGGAGTATCGCCGGTTGCTGGGTGAGACGGAACAGATAAATGCAGAATTGAATTTGCAGGTGCTTAAGGCCATGAAGGCCGAGGAGGAATCCCAGGCGTATCAACGGGATATCGTTGCCGCAAACCTAAAGTTAAAGGAATTGGCGAGTCATGATAGTCTGACGGGCTTGCTAAACAGGCGAAGGGCCTGGGAACTCCTGGAGTATGAAATCCAGCGGAGTACCCGGTATAACCGCGTAATAACCTTCTTATTACTAGACATTGATAATTTTAAATCCATAAACGATTCCCACGGACACGAGACCGGAGACGAGGTGCTAAAGCGAATTTCTGTGCTCCTCAAACAGGGGGTGAGAAAACAGGATATCGTTGCACGCTGGGGAGGTGAGGAGTTTCTCATTGCCCTACCTGAAACAGGAATAGATCAGGGCCTCCATGTCGCTGAGACCATGAGGAAAAGCTGTGAAACCCTTGCCTGGAATTTTAAGGGACGGGTGACTGTCTCCATTGGTGTAAGCCAATACCCCTCGAGCACAGATACCCCCGAAAGGCAAGAGCAGGGTTTTGGTGTGAGCATCTCCCTTGCGGATAAAGCCCTGTATTTCTCGAAGGAACATGGGAGAAATCGTGTCACCCAATATGACGAGCACTTGGACAAGCGGTAAAAAACGGGATACTATTGTGTAGTGGGTGGCCCCGCTACTCAGTCTAATACGAGGGTTTTCCCAGGGAGGATTCCGTGCATCAACGTTCATTCAAAGTAGTACTGCTTCTCCTGATGTTCCTTATCACCCTTGGAGCAGGGCTGTATGCTGGGGGTTCTTCGGAGGCTGATCAGGGTTACGATCCCCTGAATCCGCCTCCGCCGGAAATCCCGGAGATACCGGAACATATTCCCCGGATTATTAGAACCATAGATGACCAGCTGTTGATTATCGAGTCATACGGTGGGTTTCTCCAATCAGCCCGGGATCTTCTAAAGGATTCAAAACAATTCGGCCTTGAACGGAACGCAGCGGGGATTCAAGCCTTTCGAACCGTGCGCCAACAGTGGTTTGTGTTCTTTACCCATTTGACCTACCGACCGAAAGACGACTCTTTGACGAGCCAGGATATTGCATCATTCTTCGATGGTATTTCATCACTGGATAGTGACCTGATACAGGTTGTTGAGGATTTGAATGACTATATCGATTCCCAACGTGTGCTTACCTCCGAGAAGTATCAGCTTTAGGGGGGATTCGCCTGTCTTTCGGCTTCCCAGGATAATACGGATTGAGTAGTCCCCCCTGGGCTTGGAAGACGTCTCCGACCGCCTTTCAGGTTGTGCGAACCATGTAGGGTTCGCCGCCTTCCCCCATTCTTGAGGCTATCCCTTGGTTCTTACAGGATATAACACCGGTGCCCCATACCAGGCGATCGGCCGTTACCCACCGTTTCCATAAAAGCCGGCAGAGACGACATGTCCATACACGTAATTGTCTTGAAAACGAAGCTGGCCCTATTTACTTTATGCGAAAGGGTTGGTAAGTTGAGGTAACTAACGGAGGGATGTACACATGAGCCAGACCGTATTGTATAACGGCACCGTTTATACCGGCATCACTGTATTGGAGCAGAGCACTGTGGTGATTGAGGACCAGCGAATTTCAGAGGTGATGAGTAATTCCAGATTCCATAAGCGGCGGTTTCCCAAGGGAACCACCATCATTGATCTGGAAGGGTTGTTTGTTAGTCCTGGTTTTATCGACACCCATATTCATGGGCTGCACGGCCATGGGACGGACGATTCTTCACCGGAGGAGATCATTGCTATGTCGGATGCTTTGGTCCACTACGGGGTTACCGGGTTCTGTCCGACCCTCTATCCCCAGGAGATATCCAGGTTCAAAGAGACCCTCGGCCATTGTATGGAGGCCCAGGGGAAGGAGAGTGGGGCATCGATATTCGGTATGCACTTGGAGGGACCATTTATCAGCCCGGAAAAGAAGGGAGTGCAGCGGGAGGAATACATTAAACCCGTGGATATTACCCTAATGGAAGAACTGTATGCCATTGGGAAGGAGTCCATCGCAATAATGACCGTGGCACCCGAGTTGAAGCATATGCGGGAACTCGCATTATTCTGTAATCGCCATGGTACGGTGTTATCCGCCGGTCACACCGATGCCCACTACGAACAGATGGTGGAGGGATTTCAAGCGGGGATTCTCCATGCAACCCATATGTATAATGCCATGCGAAGTCTGCACCACCGAAATCCAGGCGCTGTGGGTGCGCTCCTGTTACATACCAACGTCTCGGTGGAGCTTATTGCAGACGGGTACCATGTTCATCCGGCCCTCATCGAATTGCTGGTTCGCAGCAAACCCGCTGATAAAATAATCCTTGTTACCGATGCGCTTAAGCCTACCGAACAAAAACAAGGCACCCTGGTTGCTAATGGGGAGGAGGTATACCTTGATCAGACGGGAATCTTCCGTCGAAAAAAGGATGATTGTATTGCCGGCTCATCCCTAACCATGAATAAGGGGGTAAAAAACCTGGTTGAGTTCGGTGTGGACCTCGATCTTGCGATACAAATGGCGGCGTCAAACCCCAGCGATCTTCTCGGGAAACGGCGCCAGCACGGGTACCTGCTTCCCACTTCTTTCGCCGATATCGCGATATTTGATGATGATTTCACCGTCCAGATGACCTACGTTAAGGGAAAGTTACGGTTCAACCGCTATAAAAACACCGTCCGTGACCCGGAGCTGGAGGATTACTCCAGTTCTCCAGATCATACTCCATGATCTGACCACTGAGCGATCTGCTCTGTGGCTATACGTCTTCATGCAGCCCTGGATATCCGCCGAGGGGAACTGGATTCGCGCGGTTTCGGTGGATTTCCAGGGTGCGCACTATTAAGTGAGTAACAAAATTCCGGTCGGGCTCTTAGGTATTTCGTCGAACTACCGCTTCAGCGCAGAGCCCGGCCGCTGTTCTTCGTATCTTTCGGAACGGCATCCTCATCACCCTCATCCACCGCATTCCACAAGGCCTGGGCAATCCGCAGAGAGCTGTCACCCAGGTGTTCCGCATGCCGCAGAATATCCAGGTAGAGTAATTCGCTCTTCACCTCGGTTGTACCGGACTTCATTCGTTTCCGGCTCCGTTTTTTTAGTTGGGCTCGCAGTTTATCAATTTTATTCTCCATATCCCGGGCCATATCCAACTCTTCCGGATCAATACCCTGGTTCAGTCTGGCGAGGATGAACTGAAGAAACTCTCTAATAATGGCAAGATAGGAATGAAGCTGGTTCTGTTCCTTTTCGCCCAGGCTTACCTCCTTCCCGTGGTACTTCAAGAGGTACCGGGAAAGCTTTTCAATACTCCCAGCCATGGTATCTAGCTCTTGGACAACCTGCAAATATGCTGTAGTCCGCCGGCTTTCTTCTTCAGAATCTACGTGGCGGGTACATTCTACCAGGAACCGGGATATCTCATGGTGCATCAACCGCTGCCTGTCCAGGAGGGGTTTTAGGGTTTCCACAAGGCCTTTTGAGGAACTTCGGTGGCCCTGAATCTCCTGGGATGTTTCTTCATACGCCTGTTCCACAATACGCGCCATATTGAGAATCTCTTTTGCTCCGCGGTCGAGGTTTATACCGAGGGATCCAGGCAGACCTGTATCCAGAAACTCTAGTTGGTACACCTCTTCGAAATCAATCTTCCGCGGCTTAACAATCCTCTGTACCAGGCTGGAGAATTGAGGGACAAACCAGATACAGATAAAGGTATTCAAGATATTGAAGAGGGTGTGGAACATCGCCAGACTACTGGTTATTCCATCAGGTGTTGTTATCGCCCCAGGAGTTATGGCGTCAACCATCTTGAGGAAGGGAACAAACACCACGAGCATCCATAGAACCCCGAAAATATTAAATAAGGTGTGTGCCCGGGCTGCACGGCGGGAATGAACATTGGAGCCGAGGCTGGCTAGGTAGGCGGTTACGGTGGTTCCGATATTCTCGCCAAGGATGATGGCTGCAGAATTCTGAAAATCTATCCAACCCGAAAATGCCAGGGTCAGGGTAATGGCCATGGCGGCGCTGCTGGATTGTACCAGGATTGTCAATGCCGTCCCGAAAAGGATGAACAGCAGAGTGCTGCCGATACCAAATCCGGTAAGAGACTGGACCCAACTGAAAATCTCAGGATTCGATCGGATATCGGGGACAGAGCCCTTGAGAAAATCAAGTCCGATGAATAACAGCGCGAATCCCACCAGGATCTCTCCAGCTACGGGGCGGCGGTATTTTTCCGGGAGAATAATGAGAACCATCCCGACTAGGAGCGCAAAAAACGCCAGGTCTACAATGTTCACCTTGAATCCCAGGAGGGCAATAATCCACCCGGTAACCGTGGTACCGATATTTGCCCCCATAATGACCCCAATCGACTGGTTGAGGGTCATGAGTCCCCCATGTACCAGGCCCACCACAATGACCGTGGTGGCCGAAGAGGACTGAATCAGGGCAGTGGCAAGAAACCCGGTAAAGACTCCGGTAACTCGGTTCTTTGTCAGAATTCCGAGTATCCGTTGCAGGCTTGATCCGGCAGCCTTCTGCAGGTTTTTTCCCATGGAATTCATGCCGTACAGGAACAAACCCAGGCTTCCAAGAATATGAATGACTGTTAACATCCTACGCCCCTATAAAAATATGTTGTAGTTACGGGTGGTAACCACCTGTGTTTCAAAACTACGGTCAGGTTTATCCCCTAGGTTTGTTTGCCCCTTCCGGAATTCGTACCTTGGGTCTTTCCTAGTTTATCCTTCGGTAAGGTAAGAACAAATTGACTACCGTGGCCGGGATGGGATTGCAGCGATATCCGGCCCCTATGAAGTGCAGCAATTTCACGGACTATTGTCAATCCCATTCCGCTGCCGGGATAGCGGGGGCGATCCCGGGGGGTCCGGTAAAATTCCTGGAAAATGGAATCTTGATCGCGGGGTTCAATGCCCGCACCCTCATCATGTACAACGATATCCACGGTCTGGGTTCCGGTTTCGGTCCAGATTCGGACGGTTCCACCGGGCGGACTTGCCTCGATGGCATTGCGTATCAGGTGGGACAGCGCAAGTTCAATGAGTTCCCCCTGGGCGAAGACCTGAATAGAATTCTGAGGGAGAGAACCACTGGTCTCCGGACCCTTGAGGGTAACCTGGCGCTCATCACTGCGTGCTTTCTGGCTCATGAGGACGCGCTGGAGAATCGGTTGAACCGGGATGCAGTCGAATCCCATAGGGGACTGCCACACCCGAACCAGGGAAAAAAGATTCTCCAGGGTATGCTCAAGCCGTTTTGTCTGCGATAAAAGCACCGGGGCAAGGTCGTTTCCATGCTCTTGGGGGCTACCGGAAGAGTCATTGAGTCCCTCAATGTAGCCTCGCAGCACCGTTAACGGGGTGCGGAGCTCGTGAGCAGCGTTTGAAATAAAATCACGGCGCTGTTGTTCACTCCTACGGCGGTCTGTTTCATCGTAGAGCATAATCAAGAAGCGATTCTCCTGATCAGCTCCCGGAATGGGAAGGATCCTACAGAGATACCAGCGTTCCTCATCGGAGAAAAACGAGATGGAGTCAAGCTGAGGCGATCCGGTGTCAATTGCCCGGTCAAGAAGGGAGGCTAATTCGGAGTTGCGGAGAACAGTGAGGAGTTGAATTCCCTGGACCCTGATATCCGACTTACCCGCCAGCTGGAGGGCCTTTTCGTTTACTTGGAGTATTCGCTGCATGTCATCCACAAGGATAACAGGCTCCTGGATGGCCTGTAATAAGGTGTTTATTTCGTCTCTCTGGGCCCGGGCTGTCTCCAGGCTTTTTATAAGATCAGTAGCCATACTCTTCATAGACCAGGCTATTTGTGCGAATTCCCAAGGGCGGAGGATGGAAAGGGAAACCTGAAGGTTGCCCTCTTGGTAGGATTTTGCAGCCTCCACTATCTGGGCAACGGGTTTGTTAATTCTACGAATTTCCAGTATGGCCAAAAATAGGGACAGGAGCATTGTGGGAATAGAAATGAGCAGAATGGTCCGGATCAAGGCATTTCGGGTACGGACAACCCCTGACAGAGGAATGCTTACCCGGAGCAGGATGTATTTCGAATCAATATTCGCTATAGCGAGGCTGATCCTCTCGGCGTAATACAGTTGATCAAGTTCAATGGTATTCGAAAACCGGATAGAAGAACCGTTACCCGTAGAATAGGCGTCCTGTATCTCCGGGCGAAACCGGTGGTTGTCCATATCCTGAGGGTTTGCCTGGGTATCCGCGAGCACCGTTCCATCCCAATCGATGAGGGTTACGCGTGTGGATGTGTTTGAAACAATCCCGTGAATGAGCTCTTGGATGTTGGCCCGGGTCAGAGCTCCATCCGCGGTATGGAGAGCCAGGGTATTGTGGATCTGTCCTAGGGTGACGCTGATCTGATCTCGGTAGATGGAGGTAGTAGCCACAAGGCTTACTTGAACCACCGCCAGGGTTACAAACAGTAAACTCAAAAAGAGGATGAGAATGTAATGCAGGTAGGTGCGTCTGAGCCCCTGGGTTTTTTCAATTCCGATCATAGGTTCTCCCTGGTTTTTATCAGAAAGCCTAGGGCTTAACAAGCAGGCATGTTTCAAATTCCCAGAAGAAATACCAAGCCGGTTCTTAGCAATTGGTCAGCTTCCAAGCCGCTGAGAAGATTCATTGACCAGGGCTGTGGGGTTTGGTACCATGATTCTATGAAGAAGAACAATACGCTCACCCGGGAGAACCTTCAGGACCTTGAACAACTTGCAGAAAACCTGCACTCCCTGGAGGGCACCAGGGAGGTCTTGAGTCTCTTACAAGAGCTGCACACCGAATCAGAGCTCCACAACCTCAGCCTTCGATGGCGGCTTATGAAGATGCTTGACCAAGGGGTCTCCCAACGGAATATCGCGGAATCCCTGGGCATCAGTCTTTGCAAAATTACCCGGGGTTCGAAGATTCTGAAAGACAAAACCTCCATCTGTTCATCCATCGTTCCCCGAGCCGCTGCCATGGAATCCCTGAAATAGGAATACCACTGTTACCCTCAATGCATCGAATAAACCGATGGAAGGTGTACAAAGGGCAGCAACCTACACCGGATACAGCGGGGCGGCTCCGGGGCCGTCGCCGAGGGGTCGGGAACAACCTTTTGCAAACCGTTGAACCCTTCGCATATCCATGCCCTCTTGGGTGGATGAGCCCATTATTTCTTGCCGAATTACGTCGAGTACCCCTGAATCCATCCCAGAGGCAGTCGACCCCTAGGGGAGGTACCAGGGTACAGCCCTGGATACAATCTCGTTAAAGCCCGAATTTTTTCCTCACCCTGCGCAGATACGCTTCTGGCCCCATACGAGAAATATTCGTAACGACGCTGGCTATACGGTCAGATACATCATCCAGACCGCCCTGGATCTGCTGCCCTGCTGAGGGTTGCATGATAGAAAGAAACTGGCTCAAGACCTCATGGGCAAAAAACAGGGCTTCTGACACCGATTTTCCCAGGAGAATATCCTGTTGTTCTATAACCCCGTCCAGATACGGAATGCTCACCCCCTGACTGCTGAGATCTCGGGGAGCTACCGGGGGCGGGGGATTTCCGCCGTCCCGGGGGCTATGGCTCTGTAGAACCCTGGAAAGAACATCCCGCACCATGGTGAGGGATTGAAGAATCGTTTCCAGGGTAGATTTTACCGTCCGGTCTCCTTCAGACAGTTGTTGTGCGGTCCGTTTATTGAGGCCAATCCACTGTTCCATGGAAATATCCGTACCACGTTCCTCTGTAAGCCCGACAAGCTCGGGAATCAATGGTCTAATTTTGTCGAAGTAGAATCCGAACATATCCTGGGAGAACAGGCGGATGATGCCCTCGGAGCTGGGAACGGTACCTGAAAGCAGGGGCCCTAGGGACTCAACACAGCGCTGACTGAAGCGCAGCGTCAGGATGAGAGGGAATGATTTATCATGACTGAAATCTACCTTCTCGGGGAGTTTGCTGCGTATTCCCTGCTGGGATCCCTTGAGAATTTTAGAGGCCTGTTCGGACAGATCATCGGAGAAATCGTAGAAGAGTTGAAGATCATCAACGGTATCGGGGGTTTGGGAATTGCCCTTCAGACTACTTCGCCGGAGTTTGTCCCGTTTTTTTACCAGGGGAATCAAGGCCTTCTCCAATTCCTTGAGGTAACGGCGGATCTCGCCCTGGGTCTCTAGTGGCGCATCGAAATTGTCTTCGGGGATAACCGGGCCCCCGGGAGGGGAAAAAAGATCGTCCATATCCAGAAATCGGCGATAGCGGACCATCTGAACTCCCCGGAGAATATTCCAGAGGGAGGGGGTGGTTCCCTCCCGGGTAACCATCCGTTTTACCAGGGACATACTCATTCCGATGCTTCCCGGTATTTCCGGCATTGCCTGGTATGCCCTTCGGAGGGCATCGGCGGTGTGGTCTAACCTGGGATCCAGGTAGATATACACGCAGAACAGGGCCAGAACCTCCTGGAACGCCCCATGAATCTCCCGGGATTGGTAGGGCAGGGATGTAAAATCAATGGCTAATATCGCCCTGGATAGATCCTGGATAAGCCTCAGCAGATTATAGTGAGATTTAGACAGGGCCTTCCAGCCCTTTCGGAGAATGAATGAGAGGGTCTCGTCCAGGGGTTGGAGGGTGCGCTTTTGTAAGGAAAGCGTCATGGTCTGTTCTATAGTAGGGCTGAGCCGGATGGTCAGGAACAAAAAATGGCCTTCTATTACACCGGTATCTCTGGCAAAGGGGATAATCTTCCAAATATCCTCAAAAATATACTGCAGAAACCCGTTGTTCTGATGGACTGTGAGTACCGTTTTTCGGTTCTTGGCAATCTCCCGGGGGGTTCCGGCCTCATCCCCCGGGTTGGGCAGCTCTGGTTCGTCCCCGCTACCCGGGGGCGGTTCCGGTTCCTCCCCCATACCCGGCGGCGATTCAGGGGTATCGGGAGGATTATCCGTCGGTTCTCGCCCTGGCGCTGATCCTTGGGGAGTGTTGGGTATGCCGGGACTGGCAGGGTGGGGGGCATCCTTATGGGAATCCTGATGGGTTTCAGGGGGTTGGGCTCTCTCGCCGGGGGGTGGGGTGGCTTCCTGCATTGCCTTGGGCCTAGGTTTATTAGAATCACCTCTACCCTGTAACACAGGGGCGGCGATATCCGGAAAATCCTCAGCAAGTCCCGTCAGGACGGTTAGCTTTTCTTCCAAGGTTGAGTGGGATGAGAGAATGGTTCGAACCAAATAGGCCTGTTCATCGGGCCAGGGAATCTGAGATAGCTTCTTGAGTAGTTCCCGTTGGGCTGTGGGTGAGTCAGGGATTTTCACCACTTTATAGTACCATTGGACTATCGGAATATCAAATAGTACTATATGCATAAGGACGGTGGTTATGCATGGGAACTCCCGGTCAGCAATCCGGATGATTGGAATTATCCTTTTTTTTGGTTTGGCGGTAGTAGCCTTTGGCAGCCCCAGCCTTGAAGACTCGCATCCGGGGATTCCTACGGGGGCTGGTCAGCCGTCACCATTGCTCCTTCCGGCCGATACAGGCCAGGAGGTTCAGCGACCCCGGGCAGCATTCTCGGGAGCCGATCCTTTAGGATTGAATCTGGCATTTGGAGGAAAAACCATGGGAAATTCACAGCACCTCGTCTTAGGCGGGGGATGCTTCTGGTGTGTCGAGGCCGTTTACGAGCGCATACAGGGCGTCTTGTCGGTCGTCGCCGGCTATTCGGGGGGCAATACCCCAAATCCCACCTACCAGGAAGTAGGAACGGGGAAAACCAACCATGCCGAGGTGGTACGGATTGAGTATGATCCGGATCAGGTAGGTTTTCGTGAGCTTGTGGACCTGTTTTGGTATGCCCACGATCCCACCACGGAAAACCGCCAGGGCTTTGATGTCGGCACCCAGTACCGGTCCATCATCTTCTATCAGAACGATCAGGAGCGTGCGGCCATTGAAGAATCCAAAAACAGGGCACAGGCGGATTTTAGCGATCCCATTGTAACGGTTATCAAAGGGCTGGAGCAGTTCTTCCCGGCAGAAGCCTACCACCAGGATTTCTACGCAAACAACCCCAATTACGGCTACTGCCAGGCCGTCATACAGCCGAAGATGAGAAAACTCGGACTCGAGGGAATAAAACAAATTTCCATACCCGAAATGACCTTTAAAAGGAGTGAATAATGGCAACAAAAACTGGAAGTCTTACCGGCTTTGTACTACAGCTGGCAACGGGAATCTACTTCACCGTCTCCGGGATACTGCATATCCAATCGTACAATTCCGATACGGCGAAAATCTTCAGGGGCGTGCGGCAGGTTTTCGGCGTCAATGACGGACCCATGGCCATCATTGTACCCATTGTACTGATTGTCGCCGGGGTTTTGATGCTCATCGGATTATTTGTCGCCCTGGGCCGGAACGGGCAGCTCATCATGGGGCTAACCCTCTTCGGGTTATGGCTCATCCAGATTGTGGTAACCTACTTTATAAACGGTGTGTTCGAACCGGATTTCTTGACCTGGGCTTCAGAATTCTCTAAGGACCTGGTGATCCTCGCGGTACTGTGGGTAATCTCCCAGCGTAAGGGGGCCTAATCTCAGATTCTGTGGAGAACCTGTAAGAATCCCCCCGGTGTTTTAGGGGGATTCTCATGTCCGAGGTTCAGGTTTTGTCCTCGGAGTTCTTTCGGGTTTCACCGTATCCGGCAGGGATGAGCATGAGAGGACAGCCGCAGTGCTCAATGATGGACTCCGAGGTTGATCCCAACAAGGCCTTGTAGAAGATGCCATGGCCGTGGGTGCCGATCACGCAGGTGTCCACGGATAACCTGGAAATCTCATCCTTAATCACCCTAGCCACATCCCCTTGAAGCAATAGGGCCTCGCAGTCGACTCCCTGGGCCGCCGCCTGTTTCTGCATACCGCTTAGCTCTTCTTCCTCTGCCTTTGCACGTTCCCTGAGTTGATTGACCAGATCTTCATCCGGAACATACATAGGCCCCATGGACCCATAATACTCCTGGCTTGCTAAACTAAAACCGATGTAAACATCCTGTAGATTGTGAATCACATGTAATAGATAAAGCTTTGCCCCATAGGTTTTCGCCAGGTCGAGGGATGCACTAAATACCGCCTTGCTGATGGGTGAAAAGTCCAGGGCTGATAGTATGGTCTTCATATGATCCTCCTAAGGTACTAGTATACAATAGTTACCAGAAATTGCTCGTACAGCCTAGGTAATCGAAAAATTAATTGAATAAATTTCCAAACCCCGTGTAATCTAAGACATGATCAAGATACAAAACCTGCAAAAGAACTACGGTGATCTACGGGCGGTGGATTCTATTTCATTAGAGGCCGCCCCGGGTCGCATTTTCGGCTTATTAGGTCCAAACGGGGCTGGTAAATCAACAACAATCCGCATGATCATGAATATCCTTGCTCCGGATGGCGGTGAGATTCTCTTTAACGGAGAGCCCTTTACCACCCTCCATCAGGACCGGATAGGGTATTTACCCGAGGAGCGGGGGTTGTATAAACAGGCAAAGGTAGGGCAGCTTTTAACCTATCTCGGCACCCTGAAAAATGCCCCGAAGGACCAGCTCCAGAAAAACATTGACCGATGGCTTGAACGGTTTGATCTTCAGGAATGGAAGCATAGAAAAGTCGAGGAACTCTCCAAGGGCATGAGTCAGAAGGTCCAGTTCGCCGCAGCCCTGGTTCATGATCCTGATGTGGTATTCCTGGACGAGCCCTTTTCCGGAATGGATCCGGTCAGCCAGAATACCCTCCTGGAGGCGATCCAGGAGCTTGGTTCTCAGGGGAAGACTATCCTGTTTTCCACCCATATCATGGAGCATGCGGAAAAGATCTGTTCAGATATTTTGCTCATGAATCATGGCAAAACGGTGGTTTCCGGAAGCCTGGAGAAGATAAAGGAACAGTACGGCACCCGTTCCGTGCGTCTGGAATTTGAGGGAAATTCATCCGATCTTTCAGATTGTCCTCTGACATCGGCATCGGTGGTCTATCCCCGTTGGGCCGAATTTGAATTGCAGGATGGGGTAGCCGCCCAGGAGCTGTTAGTGTATGCCATGGAGCGGGTGACTGTTACCCATTTCAGTTTAGAGCAGCCATCCCTGCATTCTATTTTTCTCCAGTTGGTCGGCAAAAAGACAAAGGAAAACACCCATGAAAACCAATAAACTTCTAACCGTTGCCCAGTATGAGTTCAAACAGATGACTGGTACGAAGGCCTTCATCATCCTCACCATTCTCGGGCCATTTCTCATTTTAGCGATCACCGTGTTACCAAGCTTGCTGGCTATGAATCCCCAGGTGATTCAGGGTAGCGTTTCGGTGGGGCACGCGGGACTCTCATCCCAGCAGGTTGGAGATCTCCGGGGTGTTTTGACGGACATGCAAATCACCCTAAAAGAGTATTCCGGTGAAGATCAGATCCGGGAAGCGGTGCGAGAAGGTGCCATCCGGTTGGGTATTGCCAGCCAGGCCCAGGGCGAACCGGTGCTCTTTTCGAAGGAAGCGGTGGATTTTACCCTGGTTGGTCGGGTGCAGGATGTTCTTGGCAAGGCCATAGTACGGGACCGTCTGGCCGGGCAGGGATACGATCCCCAAACCATACTGGCTCTCACCAAGGCACCCCAGTTTAGTCACATTACCCTCTCAGAACAGGGTGAGGAATCCTCGGATTCCGGCGGCTTTGGCAGCGGATTTTTTACCGTGTTTACCATGGCAATGCTGCTCTATATGACTATTTTGTTGTACGGCCAGATGATCGGCCGCTCGGTGGTTCAGGAGAAAACATCTAAAACCGTTGAAATACTATTGTCATCTCTGAAGCCAGGGGAATTAATGGGCGGAAAGATTCTCGGTATCGGGTTGGCGGGGGTCCTTCAATACGGTATCTGGATTGTAACCACGGTAATCGCATCCACCCTTCTCGAACCGGTCATCGGCCCCGGGATGCTGAGCCAGATTAATCCGGGGAATTTGGCCGCCCTGATGGTATTCTTCTTGCTTGGATATTTCCTTTTTGGCTCGGCCTACGCTGCCATCGGTGCTGCCAGCCAGGATGAACAGCAGATGGGACAAATGTCTTTGCCCCTGATCCTGTTTCTCATTATTCCCATTATGCTTCTGAGTTCCATCATCATGAATCCCTCAACGGGTTTGGCGGTGGGGTTATCATGGTTTCCATTAACGAGTCCCATCATTATGCTTGCCCGGGTAGTCATCGAGACTCCTGCCATGTGGGAGATCCTTGGCAGTATCGCAGTGCTTCTTTGTACTATAGCCCTGGTGATCCTGGGTGGCGGGAAAATATTCCGGACCGGAATCCTATTAACCGGCTCAAAGAAGAAATTGGGAGAGGTGCTGACCTGGTTATGGAAATCCTAACCGGGTACCGGTACTCTCTACTTTCAGGGTATCCCTCCGCCACATCGCCGGGGGAGGCAGCCCGGAGAGTACTCACTCCTGGATTCCTTTTCGGAGCAGGTAGAAGTGTACCTCCAGGGTGTTGAGGATCATGGTCATCCGTCCAACCTGAGTGAAGCATGAAGGGTGCTGATGGGATTGGGTCAGGAGCCCAGCCATGGCATCCGGTCGAATTAGGGATAAAAATCCTAAAATACCCCCTTCTTTTAGGAGGTGGCTGCCGAGGGCAAATAGTCTGCGGTGGAAGGCCGCTGCACCCTGGAGTCGGTTGAGCCTTACTCCCAGGGGCGGATTAGTAATTACCAGGTCGACCGATTCTGGGGGCATGGTGGGTGCCAGATCAAAGCAATCCCCGAACCGCAGGTCCGTCCTGGAGGTTCCCTGGCAATTTTGAACCAAGCCGGGAAATACATTGCCGTTTTTCTCTATGCCCAGGAGGCTTGCATCAGGCAGTAGAGTGTGGGCTTCCATCAGAATAGTCCCGCTGCCGGCAAAACAGTCGAGAAGGGTGGGGGTCTGAGGGAGGGCTGGATGGGCGAAGCAGTCCAGAGCCGTTCGCACCATGATGTATGCAGCCGTGGGGCGCAGAGAAATCCGGGGATTGAATACCTTACCCAACCGCTTACTCAGGTCTTTGGGGTGGGGTTCAATATCCGCATGGAGTCGTTGGTTCTTAAGCTCCAGGTGGACGACCACATCGGGTTGTTTAAGGTCAACCTTCCACCGGGGAAGGTGTCGCCCGATTAATGCACCTGCCGCTCCCTCGAGTTTCGGACTCCGAAAGGGGTGATTTCCCTTCCGACTAGACCGGCATGCAAAGCTCCGGTCTCCCAGAGCAGAAAACAAACCGCGAGTCACAGCTTTCCTTATCTGGGAGTCGAGAAATGAAAGTACCGCGTCAAGACTCGGTTCGGTATTGCAAAACTGCCTGCTTGCCAGATGGATTCCTACTCCCTGGATGGACCGAAGCCGGCTCAGCCTTCGGGTATAGTCGAAAATCTCCACCCAGGAATGATCCTGCCAGGTTAGGAATAGACCGTTTTCTCCCAGGCGGTTCTTTTGCCAGTGGATGGAGACCTCCCGGCTTGATTTCCCTGGAAGTACCCCGAATATTTCTCTGGATACAAAGGTCTCGGTGCCCGGGATGGTTCTGATTCTGATACTCTTTCTGATGCTCTTGGTGAAAGAAGGCTTCATACTCACCGGTTCTATCAACCATTCCTGCGGGGTAGGAACTCACCCCAGATCCAGCCTTGGGTCTCCGGCTCTTCATATAGTTCCACGGCAATCCAGTACCCTGGCTGTCTTGCTACCGTACCCCGGGGAAGAGACATTTGCTTTGGAATCACCAGCGTACCCCTGGGAAGCCGCTGTATGAGTCCACCCTGGAGGCTCGGTGTCCGCCGGAGGGCCGCATTATGCTGTAATACCGCCAGGGGAACACCGAAGGGTATTGACCAGTCCTGGCGTTCCCGGGGTAGGTAGGTTCCCTCATCTGAGGGTGCCAAGGGCTGGTAATAACCGAAGAGGCGCTGACTGTTCTCTGGGGTAGTTATTATCATGGAAGTCTCCATTATAGGTAATCCTGCGGATTGTTGGGGGAGTATTTCCAAGGAGTTGCTGAATCTGGTTTGAACTGCTTTTCCCGGGAGGAGTTCTTGCCGTTGAAACCTGATGGTAACACCGTCTTCCGAAAGTCCTATAACAGCCCAGAGGGCAAAGGTATGATTCATATCAGCCCCGGTGTCGGGCTCCAGAGGTGCGGTGAGGGATAACCGGATCTCAGTACCCTCCCAAACATCATGGGCGATGAGGTCTACCGTGTATTTCCAGGATTGGGCGTTGATATCTTCTACAACAACCCTGGGATCAAATAAATAGGGAACGGAATTAATGATCAGCACCGGTTGCGATGTTGGTCTGCCCATTAGTACACGGGATGTTTCTGGGAGGTTCTGCACCCGGGTAAGCTGAGCCACCTCCCGCACCCCAAGGTAGGTGTTCTCCGCCCCCTCTTCAAGAAGCACCACTGAAGAGCTCGTGATGATGCCGCGGTTTCCAAATCTGTCTTCGATTTGGATATACCGGATCATCTCATTTCCCTCCCTCGACCAGGGTAGAAGTTGGATTATGGTTACTAATTCTCCCTGGTTTAATCGGGTCACCAGGGTTTTGTTTTGTTGATTCGACCAAACGGGGCTGAGGTCATGGATTATAAATCCCAGGGTCGCCCGTTCACGTATTCGGGTCAGTAATTCCGGTTCATCTTCTCGGGGTAGAAAGACATCAATGGGATGAGAATCTACCGCCTCAAGTCCATTATGCTGGGGTGTCACAAAACCGATGGTCTCCAGATCTAGGTACCCATTCTGCTCAACCCCGGAGGCCCTCCCCGCCGCAGGCGCGGATTCCTGGGTACCCCTCGCAATAAACAAGCCGATGCCCAATCCGACAAGACCGGTTAACAATAATTTGATGAACGCTGAAAAACGTTTACGCCGTACCACACCCAGGACGATATACCCTGTGCAATGAGTTATCAAGATGGTATAACCTAAGCCCATGGATTATAAAACTACCGACATTCGATATATAACAGAAACACTGTTGTCCGCATCCGGGCTCACAAAAGCTCATGCCAGGCAGGCTGGCGATGTGTTTATTCGATCCCAGCGTCGGGGAATGGAACACCATGACCTGAGCTACCTGCCCGGCCGCCTTGATTGGCTGTTCCAGGGGAAGGTTGCAGGGAATGCCCAGCCCGAGCTCCTGGGGAGCCAGGGAAGTCTTTCCTGGTATGATGGGCATAATGCCCTGGGTGAATTGTGCTGCTCTTCCATTGCATCCCGGGCTATCACGGATGCACAGAAGTATGGGATCGCCCTCTCGACGGTGAAGAACAGCAATCATTTCTTGGCTGGTGCGCCCTACGCGGAGATGGGTAGTGAGAATCAATGCCTACTCCTGGTTTTTTCGTCCACCGATGCCACTATGGCCGGCCCACCGGGGAGGGGGGACACCCAACCTGTCATTGGGAATAATCCATTCGCAGCCGGCTTTCCAACGACGGCCCAGCCCTTTATACTAGATATGTGTATGGCGTATGCGAGTTTGGGTACCCTGCATAAGAAGGTAAAATACGGGGAACAGGTGCCCTCTTCCTACGGCTATAACGCCCAGGGGGAACCAACCTCGAGTCCCCAGGAGATCCTGGAAGGCGGAGCATTATCCCCCATGGCCGGCCATAAAGGATTCGGTTTGGCGCTGTTAGTGGAAATGGTAACCGGTGGCCTTTCCGGAGGACATATGGGACTGGATATTCCCCAGGGGGGGGGTATCTCGGGACATAGCCAGACGGTCATTGCGGTTTCCCTTGGGGCAAACTCCTCAATGAAGCAGGCTCCCCAACGCTTTTCATCTATGATGGAATCCCTTGCAGATGCCTCACCGGGGGTTCGATATCCCGGAAGCCGACAAACCCCGGATTCTCAAACCCTGGATGTGCCCGGAGAGGTACTTCAACAGCTACTGGTATGGTGGGACCGGTTGAGTATAAAGGAGCCCTGGCCTCTATGACGCCCCTATGGATAGTTACCGCGGTATGTGCTTCTCTCTTTTTAGTGGAATGCCTTCTACGGTTCTTTACGAAAAAAACCGGTACTGATCCCACACCGTGGTTCTGCCCTCTGAATCAACCCAAGGCCCGGAATACCATTCAGCCATTGACTCAATGCCTAACCCTTAGCCACATCGAACCGGGATTAACAGTTCTGGCCCTTGGGCTTGAAACCGGCGATCAGGTCCACACCATCCTAAAGCATCTCGGCAGGGATGGGGTCTTTGTGGGAATTGAAGGCAATCACCAGACGATTCGGTCCCTTGAATCCGCTCTCACAGAGAGGGTTGACCCGAGTAGCTGTGCATCCTGGGAGATCTACCATGTTCAAGATACCAGTGATCTTCCCTTTCCTCCGGAGTCCTTCGATGTGGTTTTTATCCTTAAGAGTCTGTCATCTATTCGCAGATCTGAGCATTTTCTCATTGACTCCTACCGGGTGCTTAAAAAAGGGGGGATACTCTCAGTGAACGACTATCTGCCCAATCGTTTTTTCAACCTTCCCCAGATTCCACGGCGGAAACTTGCGCAAACCGGCTTTTCCAGTTTCTTTTTTAGCGGGTCAATTCTTGCCTACACCCTGATCGCCAGAAAGGAGGGGGCGGGGAGTTCATTTCTCCGCACGGAAAAACCGCCCCTCTAGCCTGAAATACCTACCGTACCTTTACATCCATACCGCCGAACAGGGCGATTCCATCAATACGCACGGTGGGTGCATCCGGATTGTGGGCCCGGTGGCGTTTGCCAGAAAAACCGCCAAAAATGCCGATTCCGGATATTTCGAGATTCACATCTTCGGGAATAATAACGTCCACTCCCCCGAACACAGCCACAACATGGATGGTCATGCCCTCGGGGGGAATTACTGCCTGGCGGAGGTCGATATCCACCCCTCCGAAAACAGCGATAGCCTGGTGGGATTGGGCGGCATGAAACCGGCCAGCCACCGATGTTCCCGAAAAAATCGCTACACTGGTCTGACTCGGAGATCCCTGGTACACCTCCATGGCCTGATTGCCTCTTGCCAGTGAAGGAAGTCCGGGCATGTTTCGTTGAACACCCTGCAAATCACCCAGGGTCTGCAGGGCGGTAACCTGCTCAGTCCACTGTTCATATTCCTCCAGGGAGATTTGATCTTCTGCGTACAGTGAGCTTAATCGATCCAATAAATTATTCTTTTGCAACTCCAAATCCGAATTCATGGTGTATACTCCTTCTCCAAGAATCATCATAAACTACTAGGCAGGATATGTTCTACTTCAAAACGGGGGTACGGCAGGATGATTGAAAAAATTGAGGAACTCTACCGGGATGCACAGCTCTATGATGACCAAAACAGCGATGTAACTGAGGATCTCGAATTCTGGGCCTGGGCTGCTCGCAGTTATGGGAGACCCGGCTATCCGATCCTGGAGCTGGGATCCGGTTCCGGAAGGGTCAGCATTAATCTTGCAGAACTCGGATACTCCACCATAGGATTGGATCTAAGTCCTCATATGATCGCCCTGGCAAAAAAAAAGATTGCCCAGGGCCTCGGCTCCGAGGCCGGAACCTGCGAATTTCACAGAGCTGACATCAGAGACTTTCGTTTACATACTACCTTCCCATTGATCATCTTTCCCTATAACTCCCTCAGTCACCTGGTATCGAATGAAGATCTGGACCGATGTCTTCAAGGGGTATTGCAGCACCTGGAACCCCGGGGGCGCTTTGTCTTTTCGGTATTTCTCCCCCTTCTGGGGCTGTTAACCAGGGATCCCCAAGCCCTCTATCCCCTGGGGACCTTTCGGGATAGCCAGGAAGGTGTTCCTGTGGAGTTGTTTGAGTCCATGCGCTACGATCCATGGAACCAGATTAACCACATTACCTGGTATTTTTTCCGGGAGGGTCAGGATGATCCGGTCATTCAACACCTCCAGTTACGGATGTTCTTTCCCCAGGATCTGGAATACATTCTCAGGACAAATGGTTTTCAGGTGGAACACCGCTTCGGTGATTATTCCCGGGGAAGGATTGAAAAGGATTCTGTCGTACAAGCCCTGGTAGTCCAGCGAAGGTGAATCATTAGAATCTCACTGCCTTGGCAATATTGCTAGAAATGATTAAAATCCCCTTCATGACAGTACCACCAGAATCCTATACCTTCCCCTGGGTCGACCAGTATCGGCTGCTTTCGGCCGATGTCGATTGTTGGCAGACCCTCCGCCCTGGGGCAATACCGCGGCTTCTCCAGGAAACCGCCTGGAACCACGCAAAACACCTGAAAATAGACTACTCCAATCCCCAATTTGCCTCCATCCACTGGGTGCTCACCAGACTCTACGTGCAAATCACCGGTCCCCTGCCGGTCTGGGAGGATTTAGTGTTGGTCCATACCCAACCGACGGGAGTTGACAGGCTGTTTGCCATCCGGGAGTACCTGCTGACCACCCAAGATGGGCGCGAATTTGCCCGAGCAACTTCCAGCTGGGTAATTATCGATGCGGACACAAGGCGCATTCAAAAACCGCAGCCCCTCATTAAGGATATCGTATTGCCCGATGTGGCACCCCTCTTTCAAGAAACTGCTAAGAAAATCACCCAACCGAACGATCTGTGTTGGGAGAGCCTGGCGGAACATATTTGTGGATATAACGAGGTAGATCTACATAAGCATGTAAACAATGTCAGGTACATGGAGTGGTTTCTCCAAAGTTATCCCCGGACCCGGTTTGAGCAGTATGCTCTGAGAGAGTGGACGATAAATTATACCGCCGAGGCAGGCTGGGGCGATCGGTTGATCACTCAGATGTGTTGTCCCGGAGGGGATTCGAATGCCTGTACCGAGCAGGACGGGCCTGTTTTAGAGGATTATTTCCAGATCCTCCACCGCACTGATTCGGAAAACCCAGGAGGCCAGGCGAAACCCGGGGCGGTTGCATGCAGCGGCATCTTACGGTGGTATCCCCTGAGGGCAGACCATTCCCAGTAGGATAGGTCTTTCACAGCAGTTTGATGAGGTTTCTGCTTTACACCGCGTATGAAAGGGGCTACAGTTCCTGGAAAATACGTACCATTCAATCGAGGTCGAATGTTAACTAATAGCCATAGTTCGGATGCAGCGGAGTTGTTTAAAAGTCTTGGGATGCCCGATGTTACCATTCATCATGCTGTGAGCCATTTCGATTTTACCCGACCGGACCGGCGGATTCTTGTTATTGGCCCCATGGGAAGCGGTAAGACCGAGTATTCGGCCAGGGTGTGGCGGGATGCCAAGATCGCCATGCAGAAAAGCACCCAATTCGCCCGGCAGACGAAGACAGGTATCAGTGACAGAAGAAATGTATTTTTCATCCGCTCCATCCTGGATGCTGAGCGGTTTCCAGACTATCCGGACAATGCCCTGGCCTACCGAGGAGGGTATGAACTACTGGGAGATCGCATCGCCAGGATCCGCGACAGCTTCGAGTTGGAAACCGTGATTGCCGACCATCCAGAATGCGGCACCTGGATAATTGACGAAGCAAGCTTCTACGATGAACGGATCGCCTATGTGATTTCCCGGGAATCAAAACAGCATGGCAGGGTGTTTATTTTTCCGACCCTCATCCTAAACTTCCGAAAGGATATTTTTAACCCCACAGCCCGGTTACTTCTCGAAACCGCCACCGATGTCTTTCCCCTAACTGCGTACTGTGAGCATTCCGATTGTATGGAGGATAGCTTTTACACCTACCGCTACTACCGTATCCACGGTCAAGAATGTCCGGCCCTGTTTTTTGATCCCCTTATAGTAGTAGGCGGGGACCGAATAAAGGACGATCCTCGTCAACCCAACTATGCTACCCGATGCGAGGCGCATCACTACTTGCCTGGAAAAGAGTACACCTTCCTCATCCTCAAGCCCCTGGGGATCGAAGCCGCAAAGGGTAACACCGAACCCTTGAAGGGTGAGCTTAGGCTTATGAACGAGGATATTACATCCTCGGCCCTGGCGAACCACTTTCAGGAAAAATTCGGAAGGGAGGATTCCTCGGGTAATGCCACTTGTATGAATGCCCTCAAGGTACCCTGTATTGCGGAAAAGGCTCTCATGTACCTATTTATTGAGCAAAACCTGGTCTCCGAACAACAGGTACGTTCTCTCATCGAAGAGCTCGATCTGGACAAGGATTACATGAAACGTACCATAGCCGATAACGGCCGAAGCATTTCTTTACAGATTTCCGGTTAAACCCAGGAGGGCAGATAATTTGAGATCAAATTTCTGTTCCATTCAAGGGAATTTTGTGTAATACTTTGAAGATAGACAACACCAATTCGTTTAAACGAGAAGGAGAGTTAAGGTGAGGAAGATTGCATTAATCACAGTTGTGATTCTCATTGCCGGGCTTGCGCTTGTAGGGTGCGCCCAGGAAGAATCCAAAACGAAGGTCGGAATGGTAACTGATGCCGGTACCATTGATGACAAGTCCTTTAACCAGGGAACATGGGAAGGAATTTTAGCGGCTCAGGAGGACTTTGATCTTGATGTACGCTACCTTAAACCTGTAGGCACCACAGAAGCCGATTATATCCAAGAAATCAGCAACCTCTATGATGCTGGATACAAGTTCATTGTTACCCCGGGATTCAAATTTGAAACCACCATCTTCAAAGCTCAGGATGAGTATGAGGATGCCTATTTTGTATTGCTCGACGGATCCCCCCATGCTGGAGATTTCAATCCGGTAGTCGGTCCCAAAACCGTTTCCATCTTTTTTGCTGAGCACGAGTCCGGATTCCTTGCCGGTGTTGCCACTGCTTTACAGCTCAATGAGGGAGAGGTCGGATTTATCGGCGGAATGGAGATCCCCGCTGTACAGAAATTCAACTGGGGATTCCAACAGGGAATCGCCTATGCTAATGCCAATTTCGGTACCGAGATTGCCATTAATGCAGAGAATGTTATCTATCAAGGCTCCTTCGATAATGTTGCAGCGGGTCAGCAGATTGCCGCCCAGATGTATGAGAAGGGTGTAGATGCTATTTTCGCCGCTGCCGGTGGTGTAGGTGTTGGGGTTATAAATGAAGCCAAGAGCCGAGCCAGGGCAGGTGAAGAAGTCTGGGTTGTGGGTGTTGATGTAGATCAATATGCAGACGGCATCTACGAGGGTGAGAAATCTGTCATTCTTACCAGTGCAGTGAAAAGGATTGATCAGGCATCCTATGATATGATCAAGGCCTATCTGAATGATAGCTTCCCCGGTGGACAGATTCTGACCTTTGATGCCAGCAATAACGGGGTTGGCATTCCTGAAGAGAATCCCAACCTGAGTGATGCTGTTGAAACCCAGGTAGCAGAAGTGTTTGACTCCATCGTAAGCGGCTCGGTAACCGTTAACGATGTTCAGGGTAACCTCATCAAATAATCAGGGTATTGTATAAGCAGGGGCATCGTGCCCCTGTTTTTTTTTCTGACACCCGATCCGATTGCATAAGAAGCCTGCAATTGGCGTGCGTAATAATGAATAAAAATAAATCATTTCAAAGAAATGAATTATTTTTATCCGTCCAGCGCATGGTTCGTTTAAAACGGCGTTTTGATCGAACCTCACCCGTAATACCTTTGCTAAGAGAAGGAAGAGCCATGGACCATATCATAGAAATGCTGAATATACGGAAGGAATTCCCGGGGATCGTCGCCAATGACGATGTCTCGATTTCTCTGCGAAAGGGCGAGGTTCTAGCCCTCCTCGGAGAAAACGGCGCCGGTAAATCAACCCTCATGAGTATACTATTCGGCCTGTATAATCCTGATGCCGGCACAATCAGGGTAAGAAATCAGGAGGTCGAGATTAAAAATCCGACCCAGGCGAATAACCTCGGGATTGGGATGGTCCACCAGCACTTCAAACTTGTACATAATTTTACGGTTACTGAAAATATTATCCTCGGCATGGAGCCCAAGAAAGGACTCATCATTAACCGGGACGGTGCAGCCAAGAAGATTAAGGAACTCTCTGAATACTACGGATTAAACGTAGATCCCTATGCGAAAATCGAGGATATTTCGGTGGGAATGCAGCAACGGGTAGAGATCTTGAAAATGCTCTACCGGGATGCCGAGGTGTTAATTTTTGATGAACCTACCGCCGTATTAACCCCCCAGGAGATTCGTGAGTTGATGAAGATCATGCGAAATCTCCTCGAAGAGGGTAAATCCATCATCCTAATCACCCATAAACTAAAGGAGATTAAGGAGGTTGCTGATCGGTGTACGGTAATCAGGCGCGGAAAGGTCATAGGTACCGTGCAGGTGAATGAGACCTCTGAAGCAGAGATGGCTAAAATGATGGTGGGACGTGAGGTTTCCTTTAACGTGGACAAGGCTGATAATCCTCCGGGAGAGACTGTCTTGGAGGTGAAGGATCTGGTTGTAAAAGATAATCGGGGACTGCCAGCGGTTAACTCCTTCAGTATTTCCCTTCGAAAGGGGGAGATTCTCGGAATTGCCGGGGTAGATGGAAACGGTCAGAGTGAGCTGGTAGAGGCTATCACTGGGTTGCGGAATGTGGAATCCGGAGCCATTCTGCTCAACGGTACGGATGTCAGTAAATTTAGTATAAAAGACCGGTTTCATGCAGGGATTGCCCATATTCCGGAGGATCGGCAAAAACGCGGATTGGTGCTGGACTATTCCATAGCCGAGAATATGGTGCTGGAGATCGTAAGTAATCCGCCGTTTTCGAAACGGGGACTGCTCCAATTTCCCGCAATCGCTTCTTATACAGAGCGCCTGATCCAGGAATTCGATGTTCGATCCGGGGAAGGCGCCAAAGCAAAGGCCCGGGCATTATCAGGGGGGAATCAACAGAAGGCGATTGTCGGCCGAGAGATCAGCCACGACCCCGAGGTTCTCATTGCCGTTCAACCTACCCGGGGGCTTGACGTCGGTTCAATCGAGTACATTCATAAACGCTTGGTAGAGCAGCGGGATAAGGGAAAGGCTGTACTACTGGTGAGCCTTGAATTGGATGAAATACTAGACCTGTCGGACCGAATTGCTATAATCAACTCCGGGGTTTGTGTAGGAGAGGTGAATGCAGCGGAGACAAACGAAAATGAAGTCGGCCTCATGATGGCTGGCATCAAACAAGGAGCATAGGGTGAAGATACGCATTCCACATCAATTGAAACTTGCTCTTATGGCCATAGCCTTTGGTTTGCTCATCGGAGCATTGTTGATCCTGTTCACGGGGTATAACCCCTTTGCAGCCTACACAGCCTTGTTCCAAGGCGGGCTCATGAGTATCCGGCGCATCGCCAACACCCTGGCCAACAGCACAACCCTGATCCTCACCGGGCTTTCGGTGGCCTTTGCGTTCAGAACCGGGCTGTTCAATATCGGAGCATCCGGCCAGATGCTCATCGGCGGAATGGTAGCCACAGTCCTTGGGCTCAGCCTGGATCTGCCGAAGCCCTTGTTACTGACAGTGATGCTGGTGGGGGCTGCTGCTGCCGGCGCCCTCTGGGGGTTTATTCCCGGTATTCTCAAGGCGAGGTTTAATGTTCATGAGGTTGTAGCAACCATTATGATGAACTTCGTTGCCCTGTGGACCACCTACTATACCATTCAGAACTACTTCACTGCAGAGCAGGAAACCCAATCAGCCACCTTGCCAAGTGGAGCGAGTCTTCAGGTGGATTGGCTTAGGCAGATTACTGACCGGTCTTTTTTAAACCTCGGGCTGTTTCTCGCCCTAATTCTCGTGGTCATTATCGGTGTGATCATTAATAAATCGGTATTGGGCTATGAGTTAAAGGCTGCAGGTTACAATAGGTTCGCCTCAGAGTATGCGGGTATGAACGTGAATCGGAACATCGTGCTCTCTATGGTGATTGCCGGCATGTTGGCGGGAATAGCCGGGTTCACCTACTACGCCGGATACTCAAGTCATTTAGAGATCGGAAAACTTCCAACCCAAGGATTTGACGGTATCGCTGTAGCCTTATTAGGTGCGAATACCCCTATTGGCGTGCTACTCTCGGCGGTTTTCTTTGGGTTGTTACTGAATGGGAAGGGGTTCATGCAATCGGTGACGGGGGTTCCTCCTGAGATTGGAGACATAATCATAGGTGTAATTATCTATGGTTCCGCCACCAGTGTACTTTTTGACAGATTGTTGACCTACTTTCAGCGAGGGAGGAATAAGAAATGAATACCATTGTACAGATTTTTCCCTATGCGGTAGCCTACACTATTCCCCTTCTCATTACCTCCCTGGGGGGATTGTTTAGCGAGCGTTCCGGGGTGGTGAATATCGGACTTGAAGGACTTATGGTTGTTGGTTCTTTTTTTACTGCCCTGGTGATTAATTTTCTGGAACCAACCATGGGAGCGAATGCCATATGGTTCGGCTTGTTGGCGGCCATGATCGGTGGTGCGTTATTTTCTATGCTTCACGCCATAGCCAGCGTTTCCCTCCATGCCAATCAGGTAATCTCCGGAACTGCTATAAATATGATTGCCACAGCTGTAACGGTATTCTTTGCCCGCAACCTGTTAGGCAGCGGAAATATTCAGATAATCAATACGTTAAGCCGATTCAATGTACCGCTTCTCAGCCGCATCCCGATAATCGGCCCCTTGTTTTTTACAAATACCTATGCAACCACTTGGTTTGTACTTGCAATTCTTGGGGCAGCATACTTTGTTCTCTATTACACGCCCTCTGGTCTCCGGCTACGTTCATGCGGCGAACACCCCCATGCTGCCGATGCTGCTGGGATCAATGTCCAGCGGACTAGATACATCGGTGTTGGATTGTCTGGAACCTTCGCAGGACTAGGTGGAGGGGTTATGATTGTAACCTATTCCGGGCAATTTAACGGTTCTGTTGCCGGACTCGGCTTTCTTGCCCTGGCATCCCTGATATTCGGTCAGTGGAAGCCCCTGGGGATTCTCGGGGCAACCCTGTTTTTTGGGTTTGCCACAACCATGGCAAATGTCAGTCAGGTTATCCCTTCCTTGGCCGTTATTCCGCCGGTTCTCCTAAAGACCTTTCCTTATGTTGCAACGTTAATTGCGCTCATCATCTTCTCTCGGTCATCCCAGGCTCCTAAGGCTGTTGGAGAGCCATTCGTCAAGGATAAGCGCTAATACCTTCGGGGTACCTAGGACAGGTTCCAGCAAAAACGGGTATAACCGTTTTTTGCTGGAACCGAAATAACCGGGTAGGGCGTAAATAGCAGAAGAACACCGGATAAGTGTTTCCGTCTAAAACGAAACCACGGGCAGGGTTGTCAGGTTCAACTGTTACTAGGTTTTTACGCACCACCTAAGGTCAGAGAACCAGTCTGGGTGTGTAACTGTGGAAAATACGGTTAGAAGAGGATAGTACCCCGGCAACCCCAGGGATAGAGTTGCCGGTGCTGATTGGTAGGTTGTATATATCCCAAAGCCGAATCACACGGTGCCGAAAATTCGATCTCCAATATCGTGCCGAAACCATGCGCCGGGAAAGGTGATGCCCGCTGCCGCCGGGTATGCTGTAGACCGTGCTTCTAATAGTTCTCTTCCGAGGCCGACGGCTGAAAAACACCTTCCTCCCTTGGTATACACCGTTTCATTCGCTTTATAGGTTGATGCATGGAAGATTAACTGTTGCTGATTGATCTTTGGAAGGCTCACAGGGAGATCCTTTTTATACGATTCGGGATAGCCGGGACTCGCTACAACAACGCAGAGGGCTGTTTTATCGGACAACCGCAGATCCAGCTGATCCAGGTTCTGTTCAACCATCGCCTCTGCTAGATTGCAAAAATCATTCTCTATGAGTGGTAAGAGTACCTGGGCCTCGGGATCGCCGAATCGGACGTTGTACTCCAGGAGTTTTGGCCCATCTTGGGTCATCATGACCCCAAAATACACCACGCCCCGGTAATCAAAGCCTTCCTGGGTAAAACCATGAAAGGTGGGCTCTACAAGCTGTTCCTGTATAGCATCCATGCCTCCGGGTTCGATCCAGGGTACCGGGCAGATGGCTCCCATGCCGCCGGTGTTTAAACCAGTATTTCCATCCCCTGCTTTTTTATAATCGGTGCAGGGAGGGAGGAGCTTATATGAGACGCCGTCGGTAAGGGCGAATACCGAAACCTCATATCCTGAAAGAAACTCTTCTACCAGCAGGGGGCCGTCCTCCAGGGCAGGAATGCCGAATTCTAACAGTGCTTCCTTGTTTTCGGATTCAAAAACGCCCTTTCCTGCCGCTAATCCGCTCTTTTTTAGTACTACCTTCGAATCAATCCCATTAATAATAGAACGAAGATCCTGTTCGTTTTCTACAATTTCCGCCTTTGCTGTGGGGATTCCGTACTTCTCCATGAACCGCTTACTGAAGGCTTTACTAGACTCGAGCTGGGCGGCTAATTTTCGAGGACCCACCGCGGGAATCCCCTCCACCTGGAGATCATCGACAAGCCCATTCGATAGGGGAACCTCCGGTCCAACAAAGACAAGATCAATTTCATGTTTCTTACAGGCCTGAATGACCGCTGATGAATCCTCTCCGGACACTTCCGGTAGGTTCATCGCGAAGCTTTCCGTTCCTGCGTTTCCTGGAGCCACAAAAAGACCAGTATTACGTTTACTTCTGGCAAATTGCCAGGCTATGGCATGCTCTCTCGCTCCGTTGCCAACCACAAGTACCTTCAACTCTGTTCCTCCTCTGGGTCAATTCGGTCTAAAAATGATTTTATAATGACCGGATATGATGCATGCTCTATCTGGTGAATGCGTGATTCTATATCTTCCCTGGACTCTGTCCCCCGGCGCGTAAAACGTTCTTGGAAGATGATGGCGCCGGTATCAATTCCGGCATCTACAAAGTGAATTGTGATGCCAAGTTCTGAGTCAGTCGACGCATAGCTGTCTCGGATACCGTGGGCGCCGGGATATTTAGGCAACAGACTCGGATGGATATTTATGAGTTTACCCTCCCAGGACTTAGTAAATCCGGGACTTAAAATCCGCATGAACCCTGCTAAGGCAATAAACTGTATACCTTGGGATGATAATGCAGTTTGAAGCTGCGCCTCTGCCTGGGATTTTGAGAGCTTACTATAATCTACGACATGAAGTGGAACGTCCCATTCATGGGCCAGTTGGGCAGCTCCGGAATTCGGGATATCAGTAACGATGAGAGCGAGTTCATGGCGGTATGAGTCTAAGTAATCATATATAGCATTAAGATTGCTCCCGCGACCTGAAGCAAATACTGCTAATTTAGCCATGTACCAGTTCCCCAATACAACGTGTTTCTATCTGGGTGCGTTCGCAAAAGCTCTGAAAATCCTGGGTCTTCGCTTTGGGTACGACCAGAACCATTCCAATCCCCATATTAAAGACTTTCCGCATTTCTGTCGTTTCAATGTTGCCCAGGTTCTGCAATTCAGAGAATATGTGCGGCACCGGCCAATCCCATAAAAAGGATGGTATTAGTCCTTGGGGAAGAATCCGTTGGGTGTTGGCTACCAAACCGCCGCCAGTGATGTGGGCGGCTCCAGAAATTAAACCTTCGGAGATAATTTTTTTGAGTTGGCGAACGTAGATGATGGTTGGTACAAGAAGCTGTTCCCACAGGTCATCCCGCGATTCAGGGATAATCTTCCTTGCCAGGGAAAGGCCATTGGAATGAATTCCCGAAGAGGGGAGTGAAAAGAGACTGTCTCCAGGATTCATTGCATTGAGGTTAGGAAGCATCTTATCTGCATCAACTATACCGGTTGAAAATCCTGCTAGGTCAAAATCACTATGCTGGTAAAGATCCGGCATCTCGGCTGTCTCACCCCCGGCGAGAACGCATTGCGCATCCTCGCAGCCCTTAATGATACCGTCAATTATTTGCTTTAATTGGTCCTCTTGTATTGCACCGGTTGCGATGTAGTCGAGAAATACCAGGGGTTCTGCACCGCACACGATAAGATCGTTCACACACATAGCCACAAGGTCAATTCCAAGGGTGTCGAAGCGATTGAGCCGCTGGGCGACCAGCAGTTTTGTTCCTACACCATCCGTGGCCGAAAGAAGTACCGGTCGTTTATATTTCGTGGTATCAATTTCAATGCCGCCGGCAAACCCGCCAATACCCCGGGATACAGCAGGGGACTTAACGGAGCCAATGTACCGTGCAAAGGCATCGCCCTTCTCGATATCAACACCGGCTTCTTGGTAACTTTTTGGTTTCATTGATGTTCCTTTGTGTCTCGTAGGGTACGTTCTCTTTCTGTTTGTTTCAAGGGGACGCGGATGGGGTACTCCCCGGTAAAACAGGCGAAACAATAGCTTTCGGGGCTATCGAGGCTATGCTGCAAATCTTCGATGGTAAGAAATGTTACGCTATCAGCATCGATGAAATTCGCTATTTCATCGGGGGTAAGGGTATTTGAAATGAGTTCCTGTCTGGTCGGGATATCGATACCGAAGAAACAGGGCCATCGAATTTCTGGGGATGACAATCGGAGATGGACCTCCCGTGCCCCAGCTTCCTTCATTAGTTTTACAAGGATCTTTGCGGTTGTTCCCCGTACAAGAGAATCATCTACTAAAATAATTCGTTTTCCGGCAATTGTCTTTCTAACCGGATGTAGCTTCATGCGTACAACTAATTCACGTTCAGCGGTGGTTGGCATGATAAAGCTTCTCCCGGTGTAGTGATTCCTCGTCATACCGAGTTCAAAGGGGAGTCCAGCTTGCTCTGCATAGCCGAGGGCGGCGGAATTTCCTGAATCAGGTACGGGTACGACGATGGTGTCTTCCTTCCCTGTTTGGGCAAAAAATTCTTCGTCCCGAATAGCAAGTTCTTTCCCTAGTTTTTTGCGCTGGTGATACACATTGATGTTATACACATCTGAATCCGGTCTGGCAAAATAGATTAACTCGAATGCACAGTGGTTCCGTTTTTTCGGGGTCAGAAAACTACTCCTGCTCCCGTATTGATCGGTGATTATTATCTCTCCGGGTTCAACCTCACGGTAATCAGTGATTTGTAAAATATCCAATGCACAGGTTTCAGAGCCAACTACGGTCATTCCATCCTTTTTCCCTATGTACAACGGCCGGAAACCCCAGGGATCCCTCACCGTTATCATAGTGTCATCGTGGAGGAGCACCAAGGAATATGCACCCTCAATTTTTTGTAACGACTCAACCAACGCTTCCTGAAAGGTGGGTTTCCGGGAGTGGCTGATCATATGCAAAATGAGTTCAGAGTCAGAAGTCGTTTGAAAAATCGCTCCGGCTGAGACCAGTTCCTCTTTCAAGGGTTGCGTATTGGTCAGATTGCCGTTGTGCGCCAGGGCAATATCCCCCTTATTGCAGGAAACAAGGAGCGGCTGAGCATTTTCAAGTTTATTTCCCCCATGGGTGGAATAGCGCACATGCCCGATACCACAATGACTCATCCGTTCTCCGTCAAGGTATTTTGATAGGACCTGAGATACCATCCCTAAATCTCTATAAGAAACGGTTTTATCTTCCTTGCGGTATGCGATGCCGGCACTCTCCTGGCCCCGGTGTTGTAGACTAAACAGGGGAAAAAAGAGTTTAACCGGTATATTTGTAAGGGATTCCGAAAAAACACCCGCTACACCGCAGTAATGGCCAAGCTTTTCTTCATGTATCATGATTTGGATTTCCTGGTTAATAGGTCTCGGGGAGTGTATAGCACCCGAGATAGCCAGAGGTCAAGGCTATCTCGGGAGTGTTTACCCAAGTTGATCAGGAAAAGGACCGGCACCCCAGGAATGTAACTACCCTCAGGGGATGCCAGATGGAGCTCCGAGGGATTAACTTGTCGGAACCGTACTGCTTGGGCATGGTGTGCTGTCCCATGACGACCCCAGAGCTGGTACCGATCTAAGCTCTGCTAGAGTTGGAAGAGCCGTTTTGCGTTGAGGAAGGTCTGTTCAGCGAATTCCTCGGGATCCAGCCCGCGAAGGGATGCTAGGTATTCTGCGGTGGAATGAAGATAGCTCGGCCGGTTTCTCTTGCCCCGGTACTCAGCCGGTACCATGAAGGGGCTCTCGGACTCAATAACAAGCTGTTCAATGGGAATGTTCTTAGCAGTTTCGTGGAGATTTCTAGCATTTCTATAGGTGGCATTTCCGGCAAAAGAAATGTACATACCAAGATCAATTGCTTTCTTCGCAAACTCCCAGTCCTCGGAATAACAGTGCAGAACCCCACCTCTAGTCGGTCTCCGGGTGGAAAGAATATCCAAGATATCCTTGCCTGCATCACGGTTATGGATAATAACAGGCAGATTGTACTTATCAGCAATTTCGAGTTGGCGAATAAATAATTCGATCTGGGAGTTTTTATTACCAAACTTACGGTAGTAGTCCAGGCCTGTTTCACCGATGGCAACAACACGTTCCTGCTTCACACCGGAATCAATTTTCGCTTCCCAGTCAATCCCGGGATTTTGAACCTCCGAAGGAGAGACTCCCACGGCGTGATAGACATGCGTCGCAGTACGTAGATTTTCATACACCACGAAGAAATCGTGGAGGTTATTGCAAATGCTTATTATACCCTCTACCCCTTGCTGCCGGGCTTCTTGAGTAATAATTAACTGTTCAATCGGGTCTTCGTGAATCAACCCGATATGGGCGTGAGTATCAAATAGTTTCATGGCTTTTTCCAAATCTGAAAGGATATACAAAAGACATTAGCATGCCGATACTATAACGTCAACAGAATGTTCCATTTGACAATTTTAATTTATTCATGGTAGGGTTTTACAGAATGGCCGGAAAAAGAGGGAAATCTTCCAGTAAGAAACGACACGTATTTCTCAGCCTCAAGGAGGCACTGGGAAAGCTGTTTTCTCATAAATTTACCGTGATGGTCATTCCCCACTCAGAAAAAAAGGTTGTAAATCTTCAGATTAATACCCTCTTCTTTACTTTTTCCTGCCTGACCCTTGTATCCCTCATCATCGGATTCGTAGTTCTTTCTACAGATTACGCGGCATCTCAGCAGGAGACCCTGGTGGAAACCGTGAACTTTGAAACTGCTCAAGCTAACCTGGATTCTGTGGTAGATGAGGTTTCAGAGTTGATAAAGGTATATAGGGTTTTTGAAAATGCAATGCAGTCAACCCTAGGGGAATTAAACATCGCAACCCGAGAGGATGAAGGTTTTTCTGGATCCGGTGATATTTCGAGTATTCTGGATTTAGAAGAGGTGCAGGGTAGCACCCCTCGGGAGGTGTTTGATGTACGACGCCTCAGAAGTTCACTCTCCGATGCCATTGAGCCTGTCAATCAGATCGCGGATATTTTGTCTGCCGAGAAGCAACTCCTCTCAGATATTCCTACCCTTTGGCCGGTGGTCGGTGGTAGAAACGCACTTACCATGGAATTCGGTCCAAATGAGCATCCCATCCGTGATGAATGGTACCTTCATAAGGGGGCGGATATTGCGGGACCAATAGGTCTTCCCATCGTGGCAGCGGCAAACGGCAAGGTCGTGGAGTCTAGATTGGATCAGATTTCCGGTTACGGAAATATGATAATCATTGAACATAAGTACGGGTTCCGTACCCGGTATAGCCATATGAGTAGAAGGTTGGTAAGTGAAGGTCAGGAGGTGTACCAGGGGCAGCAGATTGGTCTGCTTGGCAACACGGGATTATCTTCGGGACCGCATCTGGACTTTCAGGTTATGCTTGGAACTGAGGTTCTAGATCCCACAACCTTCCTTAGTATTAAAAATGATTTTGCCCGATGGCTCGGTAACAGGTAAGTCCCCCACATGTCTGATGTTATTCCCGAAGAACAGATTGTAAATTCGATTATCGGACCCGGTAGTAAGTTCAAGGGCGATATAGTTGTCCATGGACTCATACGGATTGATGGTGATTTTAGCGGTACCATAAAAACCAAGGGTAAGATTCTGGTGGGCCAGTACGGGAGAGTGGATGGCGCCCTGTCGGGACGTATTGTGGTGGTTGGTGGTATAGTACGGGGTAATATTTACGCTGAAGGGAAGGTAATTATTCTCGCTGACTCTGTAGTGATCGGAAATATCCATTCCCCCAGAATCGTTGTGGAAGAGACAGGCATACTGCATGGTCATTTGGTCATCTCGGGTGTCCGTAGGTCTGATACACCGGCGTATCCTAAAAGCAAGGCTCAATCCGATGCCAATAAAAAAAGCCGGTCAATGGCAACATCTGAAGAAAAAAAGCATGCTGAAAAACGGCGGTGGAAGGTTTTTTCACCCCGGGAGTAGAAGTAATTACCAAGTCTGGTAAGGGGTTCCGCGTTCAACCGGGTCCCGCGGTCGAAAGATGTAACCATGCATCGATTGAGCCGACGGGTTCTGGGGGGCGTACTTTTCCCACTCTTGCGCATTCCACTTGCATATAAATTTTCAATTGGCTTAGTGATCAAAAACTTTTCTTAGTGCGCAAAAGGTTGTAAACTACGCCAGATATAGCGGAGCAACCGAGAATTCGACCCATGGGTGGTGTCGTCGGGGTGAAGAGTTACAACCTTTTGCGTGCTATAACCGGTTTTCCGGGAGGGTGTTTGTCATGGAGAGAATTGATGGGGGTCCTGGGCAGTTTTTATTCCGGCCAGATGTACCCCATGAGACGGAAAAGAAGACAAAAAAGAAGGGTGAGACGCGGAAAAAGTCGGGTTTTTTTTCCCTCGTTTCTCGTCCGGACGAGCATGAATTAGAATCCTTTGATTTATTACCTTCGGAATTAAAAGCTTCCATACAGGCAGCTCCTTCTCTTGATGCTTGGCTTTCTGGGACAATCGATACCATTCATACCCATGGCGATGCCTTGGCAAAATATCCAAGCAGAGAAAATCTCGCCCTGTACCGGAGGGCAGTCTCCGATTTTTTGAAGGTAATTGCAAAACGTACCTACCGTGCGGAAGATAATCTTGGTCATCGATCCTTGGTCGACCAAAAAAAATACACCGTTATTAAGCTCGTTGATCAGAGGCTAGAAAAACTTGCACTTGGTATTCTCCAAGAACAGCGTGGGAATCTTCAGATATTAGCTCAGATCGAAGAGATAAACGGAATGCTCTTTGATCTTCTCCAGTGAAACATTGATTTTTATCAACAATCCTCTATAATCAAATTTACAGAAACCAAACCAGGAGAAGCGGATGGAAGAACGATGTGGTCCATGTGCTTCACTATCAGAGAATCAGCAAAAAGCAGTCAACTGTTGGCTTGCAAAGCTTGATCATACAAGTGAAGGGTTCGTATTGCGCCCCGAGGATGGGATAGAGTTTTCCCGGGGTGTTAGAATAGTTGTGCAAAGTAAATATGGTCTAGATATCGGTACGATTCTCGGCCCGGCTTACTGTGACCGAAACAACGAAGAATCCCTAACCTTTGTACGGATTGCTAGTGAACAGGATATTAAAGAGTATGAGTCTTTCCAAGAGAAAGAGGAGAATGCAGAAGAGGTATTTCGAAAGAAGGTTGAAGAACATAATCTAGAAATGAAGCTCGTCTCCGCGCATTATTTGTTGGGTGAGCATAAAATCTTATTCTTTTTTACCTCTGAACGGAGAGTTGATTTCAGGAATTTGGTGCGTGACCTCGTTGGTATTTTCCATGCGAGAATTGAACTTCGTCAGATTGGAGTCCGTGATGAGTCCAGGATGGTGGGGGGGCGCGGAGTGTGCGGGCGCTGTCTCTGCTGTAATCAGGTCTCGGATAATTTGCAGCCTGTATCTATCAAGATGGCAAAGATTCAAAGCTTGTCCCTCAACTCAACCAAAATTTCCGGCCCCTGTGGCAGATTGTTATGCTGTCTAGCCTACGAATACGATGTTTATCAAGAAGAGCGTCGAGGATTGCCGAATGAAGGGCAGTGGTTATACTCCGGGGAGTTTCGTTACCGAATAGGTGAGGTGAACATCCTTGCAAAACGATTACTCGTATTTAGCGGAGATGGAAGATGTATTTCTGTACCAACTTCGGAGGTGAAGTATGATACACAAAAGAGACAATGGATGAGCATCGGTTTATTGGAGTAGCATGAGGATGGTTACTCCTGAGATAGTCTGGAATATGCTGCAAACTACACCGATATGGCGGGGTTACCCTGGGGCGGCACCGGATCTGGCATACCAATGGGCAAGGGTACAACGCTTTTGCCCACTAGTTACTCCTTAAACTGTAGTTTATACAAATTACTGTATAGGCCTTTTTGGTTCAGAAGCGACTCATGCGTTCCTTCCTCGGCTATGGAGCCCTTGGCGAGAACAAGAATATGATCAGCATCCTTAATAGTTGATAGCCGGTGAGCGATGAGTATGCTGGTTCGGTTCTGCAAAAGGGAGTTCAGGGCCTGTTGGATGCGGAGTTCGGTCTCTGAATCAATGTTAGCAGTGGCTTCGTCTAGGATAATCACTCGTGGATCCTGAACCAGGATACGGCCGAATGCCAGGAGTTGCCGCTGACCGGTTGAGAGATTTGTTGCTCCTTCGCTGAGAACCGTGTCGAGTCCATGAGGGAGCCTTTCGATGAAATCCTTTGCTTGTACCGTCTCAAGGATGTTCCAGAGGGTCGCGTCGTCCACCGTATTTCCCAGTAGGAGATTATTTCTAATGGTATCGTTAAACAGGCTGATATCTTGCTGAATCGGCTGGATGGCTCTGCGTAGCGATGAAAGTTGGTAGTTTTGCAGAGGAACACCGTCAAGCCAGATTGTTCCGGAATCTATATCCCACATCCTGGTCATCAGGTTTGCAATGGTGGTTTTTCCCGCACCGGTGTGCCCCACCACTGCAATCCGTTGACCGGGGGATACGGAAAAGCTTAGGTTTTTCAGCACAGGTTCATCAGGCTTATAGGAGAAGCAGACGTTTTCGAAGCGTATTGCCCCCGCGATTCCTGAAGGGTTTATGGGTGTACCGGAGTCCTGAATCTCATCTTTTTGATCCAGGAAGCTGAATACCCGTTCTCCCCCGGATAACGCTGATTGAAGAATGGTGAATTTTTCTGACATATCCATCACGGGCTGGTAAAACCGGCCAACAAGATTAACAAAGGCGACTAATATTCCCAGGCTGACCATGCCGTTGAGAAATAGCAGCGCTCCAAAAAAGATGCTGGCACCAGTGGAGAGGGTTGAAAGAAAATCTACCGATGGACGGAATACTGAAAATACATACATCTCTGACAGGTTTGCACCAAGCAGGGAGTTGTTCTTTTTATTAAAGATTGACCGTGCCCATTGCTCCTGTACGAACGCGTGAATTACGGACATTCCGGCGATATGCTCCGATAAAAACCGGGTGACCTCGGAGACCCAATGTCGAACATTCCGGTAGGCGGATCGAGCCTTCCGACGAAAAAGTAGGGTTAATACCAGAACCGGTGGCAGAGTAGCAATTGTAATAAGGCCAAGCTCTCGGTCCATAAGGAGTAGGGTCGTAACAACCCCCACCATCAACGAAATATCCTTTAGCAGACTGGTCAGGACCGAGGTGAATAATTCATTGATCGTCTCGACATCATTGGTAACCCGGCTGACAAGAGTGCCCACAGGGATGGTTTGAAGTGCCCCCAGGCGTTGTTTAGTAACATGTGAAAAGAGCTGAATCCGGAGGTCTTTCATGACGTACTGCCCGGACTTTGCGGTAAAATAGACCTGCCCGAAGGTAAATAGTAAATTGATTACCAATAATCCCAATAACAGGAAGACCTTTGACCTCAGATTTATATGGTCCTGACGCCGTAATAGTGTTACAGCTTCTTCCGGAAGGGATTCCAATGCTTCAAGCAAGATTCCACGGTTATCTGAGACGGTTCCAATTGTTTGTAACCCATACAGCTCTATTATTTCCTCGGTTTCCTCGGATAATGTAATAGGAATTACCTGCCGCAGAATTTGGTCGCCATCTGAGAGGTCTGGGGCCAGAGAAAAATCACCCCAACCGGCCAGTAATTCTACATCTTTTCTGGGTATAAGGATGTGGGACCCTAGATTGTACATTTTCTGTTGAGAAGTACGACCGGCATTCTCTATTTTTCTAAGAATATCTTCGGCATTTCTTTCACTGGGTACCGTAAGAGCATCGTATTGTGGATATAAATCCTCATCAATAGCGGACTGAAGGAGGACCGGGATAAACAGTTCCGCCACGGTCGCGATGATCAATGAAACAAGAGCTAGAGTAGCTATCTTCCAGTAGGGCCTAAGATAGGATAGTAGTCGGGTAAAGAGAGCGGAATCCTTCATAGCTGAGCCTCGGTATCATCTTCTGACTGCTGGAGATTATAAATATCTCGATAGTAACAATCCTTCCTGAGGAGTTCAGCATGTGACCCCTGGTGAGTAATGGTACCCTGCTCAAGCACGATGATTGTATCGCTGAGGCGCAAGGCGTTTACACGATGACTGATCATAATGGTTGTTTTTCCTCTGCGGATAGCCATTATGTGGGAAAGAATATGTTCTTCTGTCTGGGCGTCTACCGCACTGAGGCTATCATCTAGTATGAGGATGTCGGGGTTGCTCATGAGCCCTCGGGCTATGGCTATGCGTTGTTTTTGCCCCCCGGAGACGGAAATGCCGCGTTCACCGATTTGGGTTTCAATACCCTCCGGAAACTGGTCAAGATCCTGTTGAAGCCCGGAGATCGCTATGATCTTATTGATATGCTCTTCACTCACCGAACCACGTTCTTCACCCAGGGAAAAGAGTATATTATTGCGAATGCTATCTGAGAATAAAAAACTATCCTGGGAAACATACCCAAAGCGTTTTCGGAGGGAGCGGGGCTCAACATTGCCGTAAGGAGTCGAATCTATCGTAATCTCGCCATCACATGGTTCTACCAATCTGAGAAGCAGGCGGATGAGGGTGGTCTTTCCAGATCCTGTCGGTCCGAGAACCCCGAGGGTTTCACCAGCGTTAATCGACACTGAAATATCCGAGAGTACCCGCGTCTCGTTGTACTCTGCACAGACCTTGGACAACACCATGCTCTGGGAAAATGGTTTGCATTCGTCAAGCAATCCCTCATCGGTTGTGAACTCGGGGGCTGCATTCATGATTTCTTGCACTCGTATGAGGCTTGTCTTCCCCCTTTGAAGAAGATTAACGGTAAAACCAGCCCCTAACATCGGCCAGATGAGCATCTGAAGGTAATTCAGGGTGGCGACAAATTCTCCTGGTGACAGGGAGCCGGAAATCACCTTTCCTCCACCTACCCAAAGGAGGATGAGGGTAGTTAACCCGGATAAAAATGTTACCAAGGGGAATAAGAATCCCCATACCTGAATAAGACGGAGATTCTGAATCTGGTATTGATCGTTTGCATCGGCAAATCGTTTTATAAAGTACTGCTCTTTTACAAAGCCTTGAATCAGCTTGAGGTTTGCAAAGGTCTCCTGACTTTGACCGCTTAGTCGAGAAAAACTCTCTTGTACTGCTCTGAATAGAGAACCAATAGCCTTGCCTAGTCCGAGAACTAAAACCGTTATAAAAGGAAGCGGAATGATGGTAAATAATGCCAATTCGCTGTTCTGCTCAAGCATGATCACGAGAATCGCAATGGTCATGAATACCCCGTCGAAAAACGCAACCAAACCCATACTGGTAGCCATTCTGATCTGGTGAAGATCATGGGTGCCCCGGGCCATCAAGTCGCCGGTGTTATGATTTTGGTAATAAGAATCGCCCAACAGCGTCATGTGTGAGAAAAGGTCGGCACGTAGTTCGGTTTCAATACGACGGGCTGCACCATGAAGCCAGAACCTCCAGCCAAACCGGCCGATACCGATAACTAAGGCAAGTAGTACCATGAACACCAGGGGCCTCATGAGGTCGGCGGGTGAGAATGAGCCCTGGGCTATTGTATCAACCATGCGCTTTATGTACTGAGGAATAAAAAGTTGGCCCCCACTGGTAATGATGAGGCTTATGAGGCCGAAGAGGTAGCTGAGTCGATGACGCTTTAGATAGGGGGCAAGGGCAGAATAGGTCTTTAGCATCCATGAGTCCTGCTGGAGAGCTGTTCACTGATCTTGTCTCTGGCTGAGGTTAGCAGCCTTGTAATCTCTTTTTTTCCGGACACGGGGGGATGGGTTGATACCGGGGTAACGGTGTAAATAATCTTGGAACCGCGCCGTAATTTGAGGAGATGGGAAGCCTGGCTGCCACCATCTACCGCGAGCACAACCACGGGAAGTGAAATACTGTTCATGAGTATCCGCGCGGCGCCTGCATTAAATGCCCCAAGTTCTCCGGTCGTGCTTCGGGTCCCTTCAGGGAAGATAATAGGGGAATACCCTTGGGTGTATGATCTACGGGCGAAGGATTTAAGATCTGCAGCAGTCTTCTGAAGATTTTTTTTCCGATCGATAAGGGCATGTCCCCCTTCCCGTAACACGAAGCTCGCAGCGGGAAACCATTTGCCCAGCTCCTTTTTTGCCACGAAGCGGGTTTGAATTCTCGGGAAGGCTACGATTACTGCTATAATGTCTATGAGACTTTGGTGATTTGAAATCACCATGAATTGTGTTCCGATTTCTGATTCATGATCAGCTACAAAGGAATTCAAATTTCGTCTATGTCCATTGTAGTTGAATACAAGTTTTAATCCGAGATAACATTCAGCGAGTTTTAACAAATTTTGGGCGTAGCCTACGGTTAGATTATGTATATTTTTTTTGAGCGAACGGTTAGCAAATACCTTTAGCACCATGAGTTGAAGCTGCCAAATACAAAGACGGAACACCACCAGTGTCAGAAATAAAACACCCACGATTGGCTCCTTTGAAAGAGATTAGAATGACGACTACTCTAAACATTCTTGTAAAAAATGAAAAGTAGGTACCCCTAGTTAAGTCTCTTAAGTATTGACAGTAAAAGACTTATCTGGTAGCGTTGGCCACTATCTTAGATCAAATGACCACGGAGGTTGATCCTTGGCTAACAAAAAATCAGCTGAGAAACGGCATCGCCAGAGTATTGAACGGCGGATGCGTAACAGAAAGGCAAAAAGTGAAATCCGTACTGTTGTCCGGAGATTTACTTCATTGGTAGATTCGAAAAAGAAGGATGAGGCTGAAAAAGAATTCGATTCAGTCAAAAAATTTCTCGATACAGCATGTCAGCGCGGTATTCTCCATAAAAATACTGTCGCTCGGAAAAAGTCGCGTTTAGCAAAAAAGCTGAACTCTTTAGCGTAATGGTATCACCACTGGTGCGTATTATGCGTGCCAGTGGCGGTGATATCGTACGTTTCTTTCGCTAAGGAGGTGCTCGGTGCATGGCGGTAAGCTAACCAAAGCAGAAATAGTTGAATCAATTTCGGAGACCTCAGGTCTGACAAAAAAGCAAATACACTCCATAATCGACCTTTTTCTCCAACAGCTAAAAGATTCATTGGGACAAGATAAAATAATAGAATTTCGCGGTTTCGGAACCTTTGAAGTGAAAACCAGAAAAGGCCGTGATAGGGCTCGAAATCCAAAGACCGGACAAACAGTGAGTGTAGAAAACCATGGTGTTGTAAATTTCCGCCCCGGTAAAGATCTGAAGGATGCCGTATGGAGCCTGAGAGATTAAGCTCTATGATGCTATAAGGTATTGTAGCGATTATACAGGAACTCCTAACTAGTCGGAGGATTATACTCCGAGTTACAATAACCACGTTGACATCCGTACGGATGTGGGTGAAAATAAAATCTGAGGGATATACGGGTGCAAAAAGAAAAAATCTTAATTGTTGACGATGAACAGATAAACCTCGATTTTTTTGATGTTATGCTTTCTAAGCTTGGGTTCCAGGTTGAGCGAGCCGAGGACGGTGAAGAAGCCTTACAGATGGTAAAAACCGTTCATCCCGATCTGATAATTTTGGACAATATCATGCCCCGACTTTCGGGATGGGAAGTAACCAAAGCATTGAAAACTGATCCGGGATACGAGGATTTCAGAGATGTACCGGTTATTATGTTTTCTGCCATGGATGATGTCAAAGACAAGATCGAGGGGTTCGAACTCGGGGTTGAGGATTACATCACCAAGCCCTTTAACTTCTCTGAGGTATTAGCCCGGATTAAGGCTGTTTTGCGCAGTAGAGACCTAACCCAGCAGGTGTTGAAGCGGGAAAAGAGAATTTCTCTGGTTGAAAGTTTGAACAAGTCCCTGGTGTTTTTTACCAAACATGTTAAACAGCCGGTGCAGGACCTGCTTGACGCAGCAAAAACCCTTAAGACTGATGATGAGAAGGCGGTTGAAGCCTTTGTCGATATGGTAAAATCAGAATCTGAGGAGACTCTTGCTACCATCAGCGGCCTTGAGGAACAAATTAGTGATTTATTGGCTCAGGGTGACCAGATGAAAGAAGATGAGTTGAGCGTAGAGAGTCTCGAGCGGAAATACGAAAAGCATTTCAAAGCCTACAAAGAAAAAGCGAGGAATCTCAACGAGGTTACTAAATGATAAGCGAAGAAAAGCGCCAGGTTTTAGATTTTTTCGCACAAGGCAGGCGTTTTTATAAGCTTATGCAATTCGAGGATGCAAAAAAATTGTTTGCACGCGCCCTGGAGGTTGACCCGGAGGATGGGCCTTCCAAGGTGTATTATGCCCGCTGTAAGCATTATATTGATAATCCACCACCTGAAGATTGGGATGGTGTGTTTGTTATGAAAACAAAATAGCTGTGCTTCCCTATAATTACGCGTTATGAAAGCCCTTAGAGTACTAAAACATATGGAATTTTATGGCAACATCCTTTGATACTTCAGCATTACAACATACCGTCACGAGAATTGGAAAAAATGCCGTGTTATCCGGCACCCTACGATTTTCTTCTTCCATGAGAATTGAGGGTACTGTAAGCGGTACTGTGGTGGCTGATGGCTTTTTGTATATCGCCCAGGGAGCTGTTGTTGAGGCAGAAATCCTAGGGACGAATATAGTAGTCGCGGGTACGGTCCGAGGAAATATTTCAGCTACTGAAAGGGTAGAATTGCTGGAGACCGCATCCATGCAGGGAAATATTAGGGCTGCCAAAATCCGAATCTTGGATGGAGTGGTGTTTGAAGGTAGGTGTGAGATGATCGACCGTAGTGATTCGGTTGATATTTTCGCTACACCTGTGGAAGATTTAAAGCAGTCATTAAAACCAAGAGAATAATCAGGTAGGTATGAAGGCTCGATTTGAAAAACAGATTGATGAGCTTTCAAGGGATGTAGTGATTCGGCTTGGCCAGATTGATAAATCCCTAATGGTAGCCGAATCCTGTACTGCCGGACTTCTCGGGCACAGTATTGCCAGGACCCCTGGGGCATCAAAAATCTTTTGGGGTGGATTGATCGTATATTCGAATTCAGCTAAGCAGATTCTTGCAGGAGTGGATCCAGAAATTATTCAAGGATCTGGTGCTGTCTCTGAGGAGACTGTGGATGCTTTATTACATGGACTGTTACAGCGATTCCCTATTGATGCAGCCTTGGCTGTTAGCGGAATTGCAGGTCCTGGCGGCGGAACGCCGGAAAAACCTGTTGGCACGGTTTATATCGGGTCCATCTGCCGGTGGCTCGATGAAAAAAAATACATACAACGCTGTAGGTTTGAGGGAGAACGAGTGGAAATTCAAGCTCAAGCCGTAATTGAAGGGATGAAGCAGCTACTCACCATGCTGTAGAAAGGTGATCTTGACCTGGAGTTCCCGTAGGAGTAGTATTAGGAAACCACTCACATGAGAGTCCTAATCAAAGCTTCCAAATACAAATCAGCAAATTACTTCAGTGGAGTTAGCCCATGCCTATAATTCGCAGAAAGCGAAATGTTGACGAACAACAAGAAAAAGACCCGGAGGGGGAAGTAGTGAATGATTCTGAAGAGCAGGATACTTCATCAGGAGATGAACTAACCGGAAACCAAGATATTCAGAATAATCGGCAATCCGATGAGGATCAGGAAAAACCTGCCAAGAAACGGATTTATGCAACCAAGAGGAACACTTCAACTGAAGGTTCTGATTCATCAGAGTCTAGTTCTGATAATGGGAACAATGGTAACCATGACAATAAGCAAAACAGGGGCTCCGACTCGCATAGAAAGAAAAGCCGGAAAAAGAAGATAAAGGTAGAATTAAAAGAGTCATCTGAATCTGCCAATGAGGGCCCCGATGCTTCACAGATTATTAGCGGTACGGCTAATGAATATGGCGGTTTCGATCAAGATCAAGGTTCCTCGAACAGCAAGGCCATTAGTATCAATGAGCTGATTTGGATGAGTATGAAGGAACTCAGGAATGTAGCTACCCAGATGGGAATAAGCCACGATAACCTGATGATACTGAAGAAACAAGAAATTGTTTTTGCCATCCTCAAGGCTCATACGGAACGAAACGGCACTATTTATGCCTATGGTTCCTTAGAAATACTTCCCGATGGATATGGGTTTTTGCGCTCGCCCCAGAACAGCTACTTACCCGGCCAGGATGATATTTATATTTCTCCAAGTCAGATTCGGTTATTTAATCTTAAAACCGGTGACACGGTGTATGGCCAGATAAGGCCTCCGAAGGAGGGCGAACGATTCTTCGCCATGCTCCGGGTGGAATCGGTAAACTACGATAATCCCTCGGTGGCACAGAGCCGGATCCCCTTTGATAACCTAACACCCCTATACCCGGATGTTAGATTGAACATGGAAACAAAATCAGGTGAACCTTCAACACGCATGATTAACCTGTTCTGCCCCATCGGTAAGGGGCAACGTGGATTAATTGTTGCACCTCCAAGAACAGGAAAGACCGTTCTTCTGCAAAAAATCGCCAACGCGATAACCGAAAATCAGCCCGAAGTTTATTTAATCGTATTACTTATCGATGAACGGCCTGAAGAAGTTACCGATATGCAACGGAACGTAAATGCCGAGGTGATTTCTTCAACCTTTGATGAGCAGGCAACACGTCACGTACAAGTAGCAGAGATGGTACTGGAGAAAGCAAGGCGTTTGGTTGAGCATGGACGGGATGTTGTAATATTACTTGATTCTATTACCCGATTAGCACGTGCCTACAACCAGACCGTTCCCACATCAGGAAAGATCCTCTCCGGAGGGGTTGATTCCAACGCCTTACATAAACCAAAACGGTTTTTTGGTGCTGCTCGTAATATCGAGGGCGGCGGGAGTTTAACGATAATGGCAACCGCCCTGGTGGAAACCGGAAGTAGAATGGACGAGGTCATTTTTGAAGAGTTCAAGGGTACCGGTAATATGGAGATTAATTTGGATAGGAAACTTGCCGAACGGCGATTGTTCCCCGCAATTAATATTAAGCGATCCGGTACCAGACGTGAGGATCTTCTCTTAACCGAAGAAGAGATTAACAAAATGTGGGTTCTCCGTAAGGCAATTAACCCCATGGACGATATAGAAATACTGGAACTTCTGATTGACAGAATGAAAAAAACTAAGAATAATGAGGCCTTCCTGCGTTCCATGAATACTGGTGCAGGAGAGTAATGAAAAAAACGCTCTTTCCCGGCATGGTTTCATCGAGTACGGAGGGGAGCAAGGAGAAGAGTATGAAAGAAGGAATACATCCCGAGTATCGTTTTGTTGTATTTAAGGATCTTGCGTCAGGACATATGTTTTTAACCAAGTCCACCGTACCAAGTAATAAGACAGTTAAGTACGAAGATGGAAACGAATACCCTGTTTTTGAGGTGGAAATCTCCAGTGCTTCCCACCCATTCTTTACCGGGAAGCAACAGCTGGTAGACACCGCTGGACGTGTAGAGCGATTTAAGAAAAAATACAATATCAAATAATACCAGCGGTACGGCTGAGTTACTCAGTCATACGCCGTACAAGAATCACTGGGATTCAGGGAAACCGTCGGGAAAAACCGGCGGTTTTTTTATTGCCCTGAGATGGGGTGGGCGGTGGAGGACTGCATCTCAAGGGTTATCTACGGAGACGGTGGGCTCTCTTCGCAGAAGGATGCTAATCCAGACGACATAGATGAGTACCATGGAGAATACATCCCCGTATCTGGTGTGCAATGTCATGACAGGGTCGTCCTGAATATCTATACGCAGAGAATCACCTCGTGCCTCAAACATAGGGGCCGTGAACCTGATGTCACCTGTGGTATCGATGTAGCTTGTGACCCCCGAATTGGTGGAGCGGAGCATCGGCCGTCGTGTTTCAATAGTGCGGAACCGGGCGGCGGCTAGGTGTTGCGTTTGTGCGGCTATCGTTTTTGACCAACTATTATTGGTTAGATTAATAAACAAGTCCGCGCCGAGAATGGTCTGTATTCGAGTAACAGGAGAAAATGAATCTTCAAAACAGATGGGTGTACCAGCCAGGATCCGGCCGCTGCTGTGCCTGATGGAAAGGGGCTGATAATCCGGGCCGTGTGCCCACCCCGAGGATGGAAGGCCTACTACGTCCTTCAGGAAATTGGAAATGAAAGGTAGTTCGGCCAAGGGAATATGCTCTGCAAAAGGAATAAGCCGGCGTTTGCCGTATTGCCCCTCTGATACTATGCCTTTATCATTCGTAGTGGAGAGAATGGTTGCGCCGTTCATGTATCTTGGACCAGTTAGGCTATTAGGAGCATTGAGGGGTGCTCCGGTCAATAATGGGGCGGGGAGCTCCTGGATAAATTGGCTGAAGGGTTTTGAAGCGGGGATATCATCCGCATGACGAAGCAGTGTGTTGAGGACATAGGGGATGCTCGTTTCACTCCAGGTGATAACATGGGGATTCCATGGGTATTCAGGGAAGGGGAAGGACGAAAAATTCATGGGTCGCTTTTGGAGGGATTCGAGGGTAAGATTCTGAATATCCTCCAGTGCAGCAGCCCCGCTTCCTCGTTGCCATGAGTCTTGATTCTGTTGAATGAGTACTGCATCAAGAAACTGTGTTGATTCTATACCCCTTTGTTGATTGATACGATACAGACCGTACCCCCAAAACAGTACCCCTAGTATTACCCAGAAAATCCATGTGCGAAGATGTAGTGCTCTTGAATTCTGATTTGAGGTATGTGCGGCCACGGTGGATACAACCTGCTTTGTATAATATGAATCAAGAGTGGAGAATATCAGGCTCTGAAGTAGAACAATGAAATAACTTACTAAAAATACCCCGCCTACATCGGCTATTTGGATGATGGGAAGGATTGGAGCTAATGAATATCCAGTAAGATTCCAAGGAAACGCAAGGTACCCGATAGAGCGGAGGAACTCGAAGGATACCCATACAGCGGGAATGAAGAAAATTCTAAAGGGTGATTTGGTCTTTATAGCATTCCCAAGAAGAGGAAAAAAAACGGCATAATAGGCGGTATACACCAACGAGACTCCGCCGAGGGTCCAAATACTGAAACTTCCAAAATTCGAGAGCCAATAATAATGGGTTATACTCCATAAAAAACCGAAAACAGCTCCCATACCCGGAAGATGTTCCGAATCAATTTCCTGTATAGAAAAAAAGAGTGGGATTAAGGAGACGAGTCCGATAAGGGTAGATCCATAGGGTAGCAACGGATTCGGCATCGAAGCTGCATATACGATAACTGATGCAACAATAGAAAGGATGTGTCTATGCATTGGCTAATCATACACTGAGAGATGATGAGAAAAAAGGGTTTTTATTGCTAACTTGATCCTTTTCAGATAGTATAGTTGAAAGGAAATTCCCAGGGGGACCGCTTTGGAGCGCCAGTTGATAGAGTTACATCGCGAGGAATTCGGAGAGGAGCCATCTGCTGTGGCATCTGCGCCGGGGGTCGCCTTTCTCTTAGGTGAGCATACCGAGTTTTGCTCTGGTATGGCAATTGGGTTCGGACTGCCTCTGCGTTCATGGGTGGCGGTGAGCCTGAGGAATGATTCCAGTTTGCGTTTTTATTCTCCGGGACCCGGAGAACGAAAAAGAAGCAGCACCAGCAATCTCAAATACAAGCGAGAGGATCGTTGGGCTAATCATCTGAAGGGTGTGCTGCTGGGGTTAAGCAATGCAGGCTGCCCGATTCAGGGTCTAAACATATCCTTTTTGGGTACAATTCCCCAGAACAAGGGGCTGTTTAGTTCCGGAGCGCTTTGCCTATCACTGGCTAGGGCCGTTTCTGATGCTATGGGGTTTGATATCTCCGACCAGCAATTGATCCAGGCTGTCGTATTTGCCCAAAAAAACTTTTCCTCGAATTATGTTTCACCGTTGGAGATCTATACAAGTTTATACGCAAAAAATCATGAACTTTTAGTACTTGATCAACGGAACTTTAGCAGAACCTATGTTCCCTACGAGTTCAACGGAACTCAGATGCTTCTCATAGATACCCAGGTGCCACAAAGCGATTTCGAAGAGGATCTTGAAGAGAGAATAGAGGTCTGTCAGGAAGCAACCCGGGTAATAAAAGAACGAATTCCCGGGGGTGATTTGAGGAGCGTGACAACCCGGGACTTTCGTGTTTCCCTTGGGGCTGTTTCAGAATCTGTACGAAGGGTATCGATTCATGGCAGTAATGAGCATGCTCGGTTCGTCGAACTGTCCCACATGATCGGTGAACAGAATCTTACTCTTGCTGGGAAGATTCTAAACAGATCCCAAGAAGACCTTCGGGACCTGTTTGAAGTATCTTGTCCGGAGGTGGACTGGATATCAAAGCATACCATTGAACTGCCCGGTGTCTATTGTACTCGGTTGACCGGGGTCGGTATTGCCAGTTGTGCAATAACCATTTACGATTCAAAGGTTCACCAGGAGCTTATCACCAGACTAGAGGAGTACGAGCGTATTTTCGGTTTTCATCCGGAATTACATACCATCTATCCGAGTATGGGACTGATAGTGCACCGGTCTCCTGGTGGGTGACCGCTGAATGCTCCCCTTGGGGTTAGGGTGGGACCTGCCCATTCCCGGGGGCGTAGTGACCATTTCAGGGAGGGGAAATGACCATTTTATTAACAAACGACGATGGGTTCTTTAGTCCCGGCCTAAAAGCAATGAAGCAGGCATTGTTATCCCGGCCAGGAATAGCAGAATCTGATATTTGGATTATAGCTCCGGATGGAGAGCGTAGTGGTATGTCCCATTCCATTACGCTGAAGGATCCGATCAAAGCAAAGGAACTTTCTTTCCAGGAATATGCTATTTCGGGTTCTCCTGCTGACTGTGTAATTACCGCAGTTTTGGGAATATTGCCCCAACCTCCCGATATCGTATTCTCCGGAATAAATCTCGGACCAAATCTAGGTACTGACATTACCTACAGCGGGACCGCAGCTGCAGCACGGCAAGCGGCCTACATGGGAATCCCCGGGGTTGCATTATCGTTAGTAAGCTACCGGGAACCCTTTCATTTTGATGGGATTGCGGAATTCGCAGCGAAGAATCTGGAAGTGTTTATAAAACACGCCGATGAGCAGCATTTTTTGAATATCAACGGACCGAATACTCCTCATGAGTTCACCTCCCTTGAGGTAACCCATCCCTGTCGGAGAATGTATAATGATAAGATGATAAGCTATAAGGCTCCTCGGGGGGACACGTACTGGTTCCTTGATGGCTCTCCCATTGAGGATATTGATGATCCCGGTTCGGATTGGGATGCGGTAAAGCGGGGGGCTCTCTCTATAAGTCCGATTCATCTTCATCCTCTCAACAATGAAATTGATAAGGATTACGAATCAACCTTTGCATTAAAAAAAGAGGTGATTGGCTAACCCCGGAGGCTCCATGAGAGAAGGAATACGGCTTTACAAGTTAGGTAAATACCGGGAGGCATTGGAAAATCTACGGTCCGTTAAGGTGGCTGAGCGGGATTATGCCGAACTTTCTTATTTTCTGGGGTTATGCTATACAAAACTAGAGCAGTTCGAGGAAGCCCTGCTGTATCTTGAACAGGTCGTAACCTCCGAACTCGGCTTCGCCCAGGTATACCAAGCCAGGATGATACTGGCCTATATCTATGCACTAACCGAACGGCATAGACTGGCTGAATTTGAGCTTCAACGGCTCATAGAGGACGGGTATGATTCGGTTCAGGTACATGCTGCCCTTGGCTATGTTTTGTATAGAGAAAAAAAACATGCAGCTGCAATAAAACAACTTGAATCAGGGTTGGCCATCGATCCCGCAAATCCCACCGTGCTAAACACCCTGGCTTTCATAATGGCCGAGGAGAATATTAGGCCTGGGGCCGCCCTCAGTTATGTTCGCAGGGCTTTGGTAGCGAAACCTGATCACCCCGCGTATCTGGATACCCTGGGATGGGTGCTCTTTCGGATGGGTGATTTCAAGGAGGCTCTGGAGCATCTACGTCGCGCCAGGAAGGCTTGGCCGGAAAATCAGGAAATTAGGGACCACATTAGGAAAGTGATGGAACGTAATAATGAAACCCAACGTTAACTCCAAGGCAAGGTCTTCGTACTCAAGAAAGGGGATGCTCTTCCTCCAGATTTCCCTTCTATGGGCTGCTGTGGTCTTTCCCGGATATTCCCAGGATACTCCAGGTGAACAAAATCTCCCCGATCTTAATTATGATCGAATCCAGGCAGATAGTGCCTTCCGGGATGGCGTTTTATGGTTACACCGAGGAAGGGTGAATGACGCCATCCTCTCATTCCAGCAGGCACTGAGTTTTGATTCCGCTGATACCTTAGCTCGGACATGGTTAGGGAGGGGATATCTCCTGGGAGGATATAACGAAGCCGCCCTTAGGGAGTTGCAACAGGTTTCAGATGCCGGTTCCGGTGGGATTGCGTTAGAATCCCTTATTGAAACCCTAGAGTTACGGAGAGGTTTTGTTCGGGAGGTACCCGAGGATACGGCGTTCTTTCCCTTGGCAAGTTTTTCCCTTAGATTACCCGGGGGTGGGGGGACGGCGCAGCTGGGTTCACCCCAGGGAGACTCCCAACAACCAAGGACGCTGCCGCTTCCTGGCGGGATAGCAATTCGTACCGATGGGTGGTACTGGGTTGCCAATGTTACCGGTAATTCAATCCAGCTCTATGATGCAAACGGCACCTTGCGGAGAAGTATCACCGGGGGGCTACAGGGGCTGCAAGGGCCGCTGGATATAATCTCCCTAAGTGAACCTATTCTTGGTGTGACAAGTTTTCGAAGTGATGAGATTGTGCTGATAAATAGCGATTCCGGGGCGGAGATCATGCGAATGGGAGAGCCGGGTATCGGACCGGGTCAGCTCATGGGGCCCCAGTTTTTAGCCTATGATCCTGAGGGGTATATTTTTGTAAGCGACTACGGAAACCAACGAATTCAAAAATTTTCCCTGGAAGGTGAATTTTTATTCAGTATAGGCGGTGTTCCCGGGTTAGATGTTTCTTCTTTACGATTTAATCGCCTCCATGGCGTATTATGGTATGAGGATTCGTTATGGGTCCTCGACCGAGAAGGGTCTACCGGCGTGTTATATGAAATAGACGGAAGCGGAAATGTGTTAAGTACCTTCCGGGACGATCGGCTACAGCATGGGGAGGGATTATCCGTCTTCCCTGGAGAGGAACCTGCCTTTTTAATAACAACGAGGACCACCATCTACCGCTGGGATCCGGTAAACCGGCTGCTCTCGGAGGTGTACCGTGCTCAGGATGAGGATGCACGCTTTTTTAAGTCGGGAATAGATCCCAATGGTAATATTCTGATAACTGACTCATATTCCCGGCAGGTCTCTATTGTAAGCCGGCTTTCCGGCCTCTACTCGGGGATTCATGTACAGATTAATAAGATCAATGCTGATAATTTTCCTAGGGTGACCATTGATTTTTCTGTGCAAGATCGTCTCGGTAGGCCTGTGTTAGGTTTGGATACAGCCAACTTTTTCCTAACCGAGGCCGATTCACCGGTGGAGAATCCGGAATTAATCAGTCGGGGGTATCAATTGCCGTACATCAGTACTCAAATAATCCTTCCCCCCCTTCAAGATCCCCAGGGTGAGCCTGTAAAATCCTATATAGAAAGCCAGGTACAGTCTTTATTCTCCACACTCCAGGGATCGGACTCCATGGATCTCATTCTCGGAGGAGAAACACCTACGGTTGTTTTAGAGTCCTCGGATTCTGATCGGTCAGCCCGGCTGCAAAGGATCGATTCCCTGGTATACCAGGGGCGAGATGCCTTCGATCTTGGGGTACGGTTAGCTGTAAACCGCCTCATACGACAGGATGGGATTCGCCACCTCATATATCTGAACACGGACACAGCCTTCCCGGAGGATGCTTTTTCAACCTACGGTATCGAAGAACTCCGAGGATACATGGTCAACAATGAGGTCGCCTTCTCCGTGGTCAGTGGTGATGAAAATGCTATCGACCCCGCATTAGCCTACCTTGTTCGGGAGACCGGAGGATCCTTTTTTACGCCGAGTGAGATAATGGATGCAAATCGAGTTAGAAATATCCTTGCCGATGACTATCCAGGGCGATACATTTATGAATACAGGAGCCGGTTGAATAGTGATTTCGGACGAAGGTATCTTCCTGTTGAGGTGGAGGTGCGGTATCTTACAAAATCCGGGCGGGATGAGGCTGGGTATTTCTCGCCTCTGATTTTTTAGGAGAATTTGGTGAGTACGGAGCATCAGGATCAACACATAACAAAAGAGAAAACAGAACATCGCATTAAAACGCCTGATCAATACCGGGTGATTCTATTAAACGATGATTTTACTACCATGGAATTTGTAATCCAGGTTTTAGTACAGATATTCCAAAAAAATGCAGTGGAAGCCACCAAAATTATGCTAGCTGTTCATGAACAGGGCCAGGGTGTGGTGGGCATCTATAGTTACGATGTTGCCTATAGCCGAGCCAAGAAGGTTGAAGAGTTAGCACGAGAACATGAATACCCCCTGAGATGCAGGGTGGAGAAGGTTTAGGAATGCAGATTAGCAAAGAAGTTAATGATATCCTCCTGGCTGCCTACCAGGAAGCAAAAATTAAAAAACATGAGTATATGACCCCGGAGCATATTCTTTATGCTGCGGTGCACTTCCCCTATGCACGGAAGGTAATTACCTATTCGGGGGGCAATTCTGACGAGTTGCTCATTCTGCTGAAAGATTACCTTGAGAAAGAGGTGCCTATTGCCGAGGGTGCCGATCCGGAACAGTCCTTCTCGTTCCAACGGGTTATGAACCGGACACTCCTCCGGGTTGATCATAGCGCTAAGGATTCCATCGAGACTGGAGATATCCTCGTGTCGCTCTTCGAGGAAGAGGAGAGTTACGCCTCGTATTACATGAAAAAGGTAGGGGTGAAGCGGGTAGATTTATTGGATGTAATTTCCCATATCCTCGGAAGAAGCGAACAGGAGATGGAGGACCGGGACTCGGGTGAAATCGGTGATGATTTGGAATCCGAAGAGGACTTCTTGGAGGGTGATGACGATGAATTCTCCGAGAACGGGGAGGATGATCTTGACGCTGGTCAGACGACCACAACCACCCCTTCCAAAGCTGAGAAATTATTGCGTAAGTATGCAACCGATATGGTTCACAGGGCCTCGGAAGGCACCTATGAACCCCTCATCGGCAGATCGGATATTTTAGAACGAACAATGCAGGTGCTGTGCCGCCGGTTAAAGAATAACCCGGTACATGTTGGCCCCCCTGGGGTTGGTAAAACGGCAATAACCGAGGGGTTGGCCCAGGCGATAGCTGGAGAGATGGTGCCGGACCTGTTAAAAGAATATGAACTCTGGTCCTTGGATCTTGGAGCATTGGTGGCGGGAACACGCTACCGAGGAGATTTTGAGGAGAGAATAAAGAAGGTATTGCAGGCTGTTGAGAAAAAAAAGAAGGTCATACTGTTTATTGATGAGTTGCATATGCTTGTTGGAGCCGGAGCGGGTAGCGGCGGTGCAATGGATGCAGGGAACCTCCTAAAACCGGCCCTGGCGTCCGGGCAGGTTCGAATCATTGGCGCTACAACCCGGGAGGAGTACCGTAAGTTCATCGAAAAGGATCATGCTCTTGCCCGGCGATTTCAAGCCATAGAGGTGCTAGAACCAAGCCAAGCGGAGACCATCGAGATTCTAAAGGGGCTGCGTGAAAAATATGAAGACTACCATAATGTTACCTATCCGGATCAGTCTCTTGAATTGGCAGTCCGGCTATCAGCTCAGTTCATTAACGAACGGTATCTGCCGGATAAAGCAATTGATGTGATTGATGAATGCGGTGCGCGGATAAACCTACTGCATTTCAAGAAGAATGCCTCGGAGGGTCAAGATGAACCCGGGGCAGATACAGACTCCGAAGACTCCATAGCATCCGAGAATGCCCGGGAGCGCCTGGGACGGGTTGAGGTTTCTACCGGAGACGTTGAAGAAGTAGTGGCCAGAATTGCCAAGGTCCCACAAAAATCGGTCACAGTAGCTGAAAAGCAACAGTTGAAAACCCTCGAGTCTCGACTTTTGTCACGGGTTTTCGGACAGGATAATGCAGTGCACCAGGTCGCAGAGGCTGTGAAGCGGTCACGTGCAGGGTTTAGAAAGGGAAGCAAACCGGTAGGAAATTTCTTATTTGTAGGGCCTACGGGTGTCGGAAAAACCGAGTTGGCACGAGCCCTTGCTGGTGAGATGGGCGTAGAACTCATCCGCTTCGATATGAGTGAATATCAGGAAAAACACACCGTGAGCAGGCTCATTGGTTCTCCCCCGGGATATGTCGGATACGATGAGGGCGGCCTGCTAACCGAGAGTATACGCCGGAACCCCCATGCAGTATTACTTCTGGATGAGATTGAAAAAGCCCACCCGGACATATTTAATGTCCTTCTTCAGGTAATGGATTACGCTACCCTTACAGATAACAGTGGGCATAAAGCGGATTTTAGAAATATTACAATCATATTTACCTCCAATGCCGGAGCCCGGGATATTGGTAAGAATCTCATCGGCTTCGGCGATAGGCAGGTTGATTCCCAGGCTATTGATTCGGCCGTACAGCTAACCTTTAGTCCGGAATTCAGGAACCGTCTGGACAAGATTGTACAGTTTTCCCACTTGAATCGCGATATTTTACTGCGGATTATACGAAAAGAGGTTCAGGAATTCTCCGATCTCCTTGCATCAAAAGAAATTGCTCTAACCGTAGATGATGAGGTATTTGATTTTCTCGCTGATAAGACAAAAAGTAGGGAATACGGTGCCCGGGAAGTTGAGAGGTTAGTGGACGAAGAAATCCGTGGAAAGTTTATTGATGAGATTTTATACGGCGACCTTCAAAATGGCGGAAGTGTGACCATATCTGTGAGGGAGAATAGCCTGGTAGCAGACTATAATGGACAATAGTTTCCCCTATCTCACCGCCGATCAACGAATTCAGTTCCCGGATCCCGGGCCTGCGTCCAGGGATGCACCGGTTTGTTACGGCGCTAACCTCTCTCCCGGGGTGCTCTTGTCTGCCTACGAACAAGGATTATTTCCGTGGTTTTCTCAGGGGGATCCTCTCCTATGGTGGTGCCCTGACCCACGGTTTGTCCTCTTCCCGGAGAGTCTTCGAATCTCATCCAGACTAAGGCGTTACATGAAGTCATCTTCCTGGCGAATTACCGTGGATCATAGCTTCGAGCAGATCATACGTCTTTGTCGGAGTACGCGTACCCATACCGGTACATGGATAACCGATGAGATGCTCGATGCCTACGTTCATCTACATACCCTCGGGGTTGCGCATAGTATTGAGGTTTGGGAGGGTGGTAGCCTGGTGGGAGGTTTATACGGGGTTCATACCGGAAGGGTTTTCTCTGGAGAGTCTATGGTCTCGTTGAAACCGAACAGTTCAAAGTTTTCCCTGGTATACCTAACCAGAATCCTCCCAAGATTGGGAGGTGTAGTGATAGACGCCCAAATGGAAACACCCCATATACGAGCCCTGGGGGGGGAGTATATTTCTAGGAAAACGTTCTTGGGATTGGTCCATACCGAATCTACTGTCCATGGCAGCGGGGGGGCTATCAATAGATCAGCTGAATTACCCGGGGAGGATTGGTCATACTGGGAGGATCGAGAAATTACTGTTCCTGAACTGTTAACTTAGTGCGCAAAAGATTGTAACATTGCACCCGGGCGACACCACCCATGGGTGGAATTCTTGGTTGCTACACTATATCTGGTGCAGGTTACAATCTTTTGCGCTCTCTATTAATCAGTATTTGAATACCGATCCACCGATGAACTCCCGAAGGATGGCTTGATCGGGTACGAACTCCCGTTGAACAGGCAGGAAAAATGCGAGAATTGCCAACAGACGTCGCGCTTGGGCATAGTGTACGGATCCTGGTTTCACCTCACGGAGCAGGGCCTCGGCCATAGGTTTGAGCGCCCCTAATTCATAATCGGCTGCAGAGTTAAAAACACGATCTGCAGAGTTTTGAAAGGGAAAAATATTCCTATTTTCGCCCCGCCTGACTGAAGGCCACATCCCAAGGGTGGCCTCTGCATCATGAGACCTATAGCGGTAGTCACGGACGAGCCGTCTAATCAAGCGATTATCGGTGGTGGAAATACGATGTTCCTCATCTAGATTAATCTGCGTGAGGGCTGAGACATAGATTTTGAACTTCTGATCCCGTGGAATCTGGGAAGTGAGCTCATCATTGAGTCCATGGATCCCTTCGATAATGAGGATCCCGGATTCAGAAAGTTGCAGCGGACGCTGTTTGAGGATTTGCTTTCCTACCTTGAAATCGAAGGTTGGTAAAAAGACTTGTTCCCCTGCAAGTAATGCCAGTAGAGAGGTATTTAACAGCGGTAGATCAATAGCATGTACACTTTCAAAGTCAGGGTTCCCATGGCTATCCAGGGGGGTATCCTCCCGATTCACAAAAAAGTCATCAAGACCAATGGTCTGGGGCTGCAGTCCTTGGGACCGTAGTTGAATGAAGAGTTTTTTCGCAAAGGTGGTTTTGCCCGAGGAGGATGGGCCAGCGATGAGTACTACCCGCACCCCATCTTGTGCCTGGGCTATGTCCCGGGCAATAGCGGCAATCTTATTATTCTGAAGAGTTTCGACAACCCAAATAAATTCCTTTATCCCCCGTTTTTTAATTAATGCGTTCAGCCGTCCGGCAGTATGTACCTCCAGGATACGACCCCACTGTTGATATTCTGTGAAAATATCGGTGAGAAACGGGATATCCTCGAACCGAGGAAGCCGACCGGGAGATTCCTGAGGAGGGAGGTGAAGGAGAAATCCGTTATTATACGGAGACAGACTGACAGCGCTTACTTGTCCGGTGTGTAAGGGGATTGGACCTAAGGAGAGTTCAAGATAATCACCCAAGACCATGATACTCACCGAAGGCTCATTGATATAATCCAACAGGAGTACTGTTTCATCCCTGCCCCTGGTTTTAAACTCTTTGATGGCTTGCTGGTAGGGAAGATCCTTTTTTTGAAATGGTCGTTGTTCCCCAATGAGTCGGTGTACCTGACCTTCCAGGTCTTTGATTTCTTGTACAGACAGGGGGTGTTGTACCGCAGTGAAAAAAAGACTGCTTCCTATGCTATGGCTAAGCCGGTACTTAGCACGAGGGTAATGAGTATCTAAGCAATGAAATACCAAGAAGCTGGAAGCCTGTTGATTGATCCGATATCCATCATCATGGAGAATAGAGATTCCTTCAACCACACCCGAATGATCAACATGGGTTCGAAGATCGACAAGCTCGCTGTCGTATTTTGCTGCCAGGATCGGTGGGGCCGGTGTGGGTATAGCTGCGGTTTGAGAGGTTATAAACTCATCCAGGGTGGTGCCGTGAGGCACCTGAACATCAGTATCCTGCCAACGAAGGGTGTGAGTAACACTATCCATGACACTAGGAAATTTTGGTTTTCAGAACACGCGCTTCTTCGACATTTAAGGAGCGGACTATTCCAGCCCCCTCCTTTGCTGTGTCTACCAGGGGCATTTCTGCGAATACCTCGTTGCTTCCGGAGATGAGCAGCTTGACCACCGGTGCCTTAGGTCGTTCAGGATTGGTCTGAACAACCATTCCCTTTGCTCCGCCGTTTATTTCCACGAAGGTGCCGAGGGGATAGATAGATAGATTCTGAATGAGTGCCCGGAGAACAAGCTCATCGTAGCGTTTGCCACGGTTTTTTAACAACTCGAGAATGCTGCTATGTCCATCAACGGCCTGACGGAAGGGCCGTTCGGAGCTGAGGGCGGCATAGGAGCTGACCACCCCGATGATTTTAGCATACAGGGAGATTTTATCTCCTGTGAGGCCCCGGGGATATCCGCTTCCATCCATATTCTCATGACTTTCCAGAACACCGAGGCAGACGCTCATGGGGTAGCCCTCAGCCTTGAGCACCTTAAAACCCAGAAGCGTGTGAGCCGTGATAGCCTTACGTTCCTCTGGAGTCAGGGGCTTATCGGACATGTATATTTTCGGGGGAAGTTTTACCATACCGATTTCATGTAGCAGGAGAGCGGAGCCCAGTTCGATGAGACGATGGTTTGGCAGTTTTAGACTCAAGCCGATGGTCGTCCCGATAATAAGGGATTTTACTGAGTGGAGTACCAGGTAATTTTTCCCAGGGTAGTCCATCTCGGTAATTCGTACAATGTATGAACGGTTCTCCCGGATAACCTCAATGGCATCGCGCACCCGAGAGCTGACATCCTTTACGGGGAGTTCGTTCCTGGTTACAAAACTTGTAAAGAGCTTTTCGGTAAAATCGGCAAGGCTACGGAACTCCTGCGCTGCTTCCTCAAATAGTGCCTGGTCTTTTAGCTTGTGCTCCAGGGTATTCCCGGCTAAGCCTTCACCGGCATTCGCTGTGTTGATGCTGTCTTTATCGGTTTGGTCGCCGTCACAGTACACATAGTCGTAGTCCCACTCGGCAAGCAGAGAAATAAGATCGTCGGTTATAGGAACCTCGGGACTTAGAAGGATATATTTTTCATCGAGATAAGCCGGTTGAGAAAAGTGCTTCCCAGGCTGCAAAGTGGTTATTAGGTGTTCTTTCATGATGTCATCATACCTCTCGGCTCCATGCGATCTATCTGGTCGAATCTATCGCTATCGTGTAAACTCCCTGTATAGATTATAGGAGGATTTGCTATGAAATTTAAGTCAATTTTTATCATCTTTAACACAATTATTGTTCTTTCTTTCCTCCTGATCTTCTTTATGCCGCTATTTGTCTTGGGGGTTGAGTACGCCCGCAGTTTTTGGGCCCAGAGTTGGTACCTATTGATCCTGTTTCTCGGTGTCCTATCCGCTTTGGATTTCTACTTTATAAAGAATTGGAAGGTTTTCCAGTACCTTGAATCCGAAGATTGGAAAAATTTATCCGACCACCTAGAGAACCGCATTATTCGCCAGGGGAAGGTTTCTCATCAAGGCATAACCCTGCTTATAAATAGCTATTTAATGCAAAATCGCCTTGATGATGTCCAGGTTTTGGCCAAACACATCACCGAACACCATCCCCGGTATCTGAATAAAAATGCGGTATCTCTGGGATTACCAGTGCTGTTGCGTAATAAGACAGATGAGATCATTCACTACTATGGGCAGTTTATTTCTGATTCAGGGGATGTAAGCGACCCTTGGATCTTGTGGAACTATTCTTTTGGATTATTGATGAAGGGAGAGCGAGATCAGGCCAAGGCGCATCTGCGTAGGGCCTATCAACAGGCAGGCCGGGACGCTGTCTTAAAACTCCTCTCTGTCTACATGCTTGATTCCTTCCGGCAGGACGATCCGGAGGTGAATACCTTGGTAGGGGATTTTCTTGACTGGTTAACCGGACGGTATTCCCTGGAGCAGTGGATAGAAAAGACCAAAAAGACCAGAGACAACCTCCAGTTATTTATCATACAACGGATTGTAACCGAGGCTTCCCGTTGGGCTTTCGAAGATCAAACGGGAAGGATCGATGAAGGAGCATCGCGTGAATGAACGACTTGAGCCCATGAGCCTGGGGCGCCAGTTTCTTAAATCCCACAAACTGGATGATGTTTGCTACGACATACGTGGACCGGTGATGCAGGAATCGAAACGGCTAGAGGAGGAAGGATTTAAGATCTTAAAGTTGAATATCGGAAATCCTGCACCCTTCGGGTTTGATGCCCCTGACGAATTGATCCATGATGTCATTGTGAACCTCCGAGATGCCCAAGGGTATTGCGATAGTCAAGGGCTGTTCTCTGCCCGGAAGGCTATCATGCAGTACTACCAGACCAAACAAATCATGGGGATTGATATAGATGATATCTATATGGGTAACGGGGTGAGCGAGCTCATTGTTATGGCCATGCAAGGGCTGTTAAATTCTGGTGATGAAATTCTCGTCCCGGCGCCTGATTATCCTCTGTGGACAGCAGCCGTGACTCTCGCAGGGGGGAAACCAGTTCACTACATCTGTGATGAACAGTCAGGGTGGTATCCGGATTTGGAGGACATGGCCAATAAAATCACCCCGAAAACCAAAGGAATAGTGGTTATCAATCCAAATAATCCGACAGGTGCCGTGTATCCCCGGGAGATTCTTGAACAAATTGTTGAATTAGCGGAGAAACACGGGCTTATTCTGTTTGCCGATGAGATTTATGAGAAAATCGTATACGATGAGGCGGTTCATGTGCCCCTGGCGGGGCTTGCTGCCAATGTGGTCTGTATTACCTTTAATGGCCTCTCCAAGGCGTATAGGGCGGCAGGGTTTAGAAGCGGATGGATGGTTATTACCGGTAGAAAACAGCTGGCAGCCGGCTACCGGGATGGGATAAACATGCTGGCGAATATGCGGCTATGTGCGAATGTTCCGGCACAGTTCGCTGTACAAGCCGCCTTGGGTGGGTATCAGAGTATCCATGATCTGGTGCTCCCCGGGGGACGGCTGAGGGAGCAGCGTGATGCGGCGTGGCAGGGGATTAACGACATCCCCGGGGTAAGCTGTGTTAAGCCAGAAGGGGCTTTGTATTTATTTCCGCGGTTGGATCCGAAACGATTTTCTATTATTGATGACCAGAGGATGGTGCTGGATCTGTTGTTGGATAAGAAGATGCTCATTGTACAGGGCTCGGGATTTAACTGGATTGATAAAAATCACTTCCGCGTGGTGTTTCTTCCGGATGTGGAGACTATCCGGGAGTCGGTGGCGCGCATGAGAGATTTTTTTTCCTGGTACAAACAATAGGGATAGGGCGGGATGTTCATCGAGCAGGCACTCCCGGGTGTCAATGAGCTATGAAATAGTTCCATAGTGCGTAAAGGGTTGTAAGCGACACCGGATATTGCAGAGTAGGGTGGAACGATCTTCCCCTTGCTTGACCCGTATTCATAGCCATGATTATAATGGCCCTCCAGCCTAATAAAAGGATAATCTATGAGTGTACGAGTACGCTATGCCCCTTCGCCGACGGGGTTACAGCATATCGGCGGTTTACGAACAGCTCTCTTTAACTACTTTTTCGCGCGATCCCAGGGGGGACGCTTCATCCTCCGCGTCGAGGATACCGATCAGGAGCGATTCACTCCGGAAGCGCTGGAGGATATCTATCGAACCTTTGACTGGCTTGGGATTCAAGAGGATGAGGGACCACGGAACGGCGGTAGCTACGGCCCCTATATTCAGAGCGAGCGCAAAGGGTTGTATCAACAATACGCCCAACAGCTGATTGATACAGGGTGTGCCTACCACTGTTTTTGTACATCTGAGCGTCTGGAGCAGCTTCGACATGAGCAGACACAGACAAAACAGGGGGCTCAAGGGTACGACCGTCATTGTCGAAGCCTCTCTCCTCAGATGGTTCAGGAGCGTTTGGAAAGAGGGGAGACCTCGGTCATCCGGTTCAAAATACCCCTGGAAGGTGATACGATTGTAGAGGATTTGGTATTGGGTCCAGTTCGGAGAAAAAACGAGGATATTAGTCCAGACCCGGTGCTGTTAAAGTCAGACGGATTTCCAACCTATCACTTAGCGAATGTTGTTGATGACCATCTGATGGGAATTAGTCATATTCTTCGAGCTCAGGAATGGATTCCCTCGGGGCCCCTACACGTCCTATTATACAATGCTTTTGGGTGGGAGCCTCCGGTTTATGTACATCTACCCATGGTAATGGGTAAGGATGGTCAGAAGCTATCAAAGCGGCATGGGTCCACGGCGGTAGCCGAGTTTCGGCGCCTTGGGTATCTGCCCGAGGCCTTGATGAACTATATCAGCTTGCTAGGTTGGAGCTTGGATGACAGCAGGGAGTTCTTTTCTCGTCAGGATCTGGAAGCCCTATTTGACATTACCAGAATTAATAAATCTCCAGCAGTCTTTGATTATAAAAAATTGGAATGGTTTAACGGGCAGTACATTCGTGAGCTGGATGGAGAATCCCTTGAGAGGATGGTGATTCCCTATCTTCAGGAAGCATGTCTCGTTGAAGATCCTATTTCTGAAGGAGAGAAGACTATTCTCCACGGAGCCATTCCCCTGGCTCAGGAACGTCTGCGGCTCTTATCGGATGCGCCTGATGTTCTGGGATTTTTATTCCGAGACGAATTGAGTTTTGATCCGCTGATGTTGGTTCCCAAGGGCTTAGATGCTGCTCAGACCAAGGAGGTACTTGAGGCAGTACAACCCAAGTTGGAGTCAATCTTTTCAGGCGAAGGGACCGAGGAGGGGGAGGATCTCTTGCATCGTCTCGCAGAGGACCTAGGGAAAAAGGTTGGTCAGGTTATGATGCCGATTCGGATCGCCGTAACCGGTACGAAGGCTTCGCCTCCCCTGATTCCCTCCCTACATCTTCTGGGACAGAAGAAAACTGAGGAACGTATTGCCAGAGCGATCATTCTGTTAGAACAGATCGCCTGAGATAATCATAACGTAACTACTGAAACTGCGTAGTAATACATGGAGTAAATCACATGGCTGATAACAATCAAGACAAAACAATGGATAAAATTGTTTCTTTAGCGAAGCGTCGGGGATTCATCTTTCAATCTTCCGAGATATACGGGGGCCTCTCCTCAGCATGGGATTACGGTCCCATGGGTGTTGAACTGAAGAACCGGATACAACGGTTCTGGTGGAGGGAGATGACTCAGCTTCACGACAATATTGTCGGTCTCGACGCCGCAATTATGATGCATCCCAGGGTCTGGGAGGCCTCCGGCCATGTAGAAAACTTTCATGATCCCATGGTGGATTGTAAAAACTGTAAGAATAGGTTTAGAGCGGATCATATTGATTTGGACGCCGGTTGTCCTGTCTGCGGTGTGAGTGGACAGTTTACTGAGCCCCGGGAGTTTAATCTCATGTTTAAGACCAATATGGGTCCCATCCATGATGAAAATTCGGTGGTGTACCTGCGTCCAGAGACAGCCCAGGGCATCTATGTTAACTACAAGAATGTCGTGCAAACCAGCCGAGTTAAAATTCCCTTTGGTATCGCCCAGGTTGGTAAAGCCTTCCGGAATGAGATTGTAACAAAAAACTTCATTTTCAGAACCTGTGAATTTGAACAGATGGAGATGCAATTCTTTGTAAAACCCGGGGATGATGAGACCTGGTTTGAGTACTGGATGAAAAAGCGGATGGCGTACTATGAAAAAATCGGTATTCGCATGGAAAACCTTCATTTTCACCAGCATGGTCCCGATGAACTTGCGCATTACGCAAAGGATGCCTACGACATTGAATACAAGTTCCCCTTCGGCTGGAAGGAATTGGAAGGAATCCATAACCGTACCGACTTCGACCTTTCGCGCCATAGTGAATACAGCAAAAAAGATTTAACCTACCTTGACGAAGAAACCCGGGAGCGTTTTCTCCCGTACATCGTAGAAACTAGTGCAGGCTTAACCCGTAGCCTCCTCATGGTACTCTGTGATGCTTATGAAGAAGAACAGGTAGGAGAGGGGGATGTAAGAACGGTCCTGCGTTTCCATCCAGAACTGGCTCCCATCACCGTCGGTGTATTTCCCCTGGTTAAGAAGGATGGACTCGCCGAATTAGCGAAAGAAATTGAGATGGAGTTGCGGGAGGATTATGCAACCTTCTACGATCAAAGCGGGGCAATCGGCCGACGGTACCGCCGGCAGGATGAGATCGGTACCCCCTTCTGCGTAACCATAGACTATCAGACAAAGGATGATAATACGGTGACCCTGCGATTCCGGGATAGTATGGAGCAGATTCGGGTTTCCCGATCGGAACTCAGCGCATTGATCCGTAGTCATATTAAATCTTACAAGCGGGTGAGCTCATGAATGATTCACCTACCCAAGTCACCAACGCGGCAGTAACAAGTTCTGCCCTTGGGGTACTTCAGGAGCGTGGATTCCTGCAACAGTGTACGGATATTCAGATACTTGATGAGCTGTTCAATAAGGGATCTGTTGGGATGTACACCGGGTTTGACCCCACGGGGCCGAGCTTACATGTTGGCCACGTGGTTCCTCTCTTTGCCATGGCGCACATGGCCCGTTGTGGTCATACTGTATATGCCCTTATTGGCGGCGGTACAGCAAAGATCGGCGATCCTTCTGGTAAATCAGAGATGCGAAAGATGCTTACCCCTGAACAAATTGCGAGCAATGGGGAGAGTATCGGGCGACAGATCATGCAGTTTTTTCAAAAAGCTGGGGTATCTCCCGACCGGGTGCGGATCGTAAATAACTCAGAATGGCTTGACGGACTGCGGTACATTGAGTTCCTCCGGGATATCGGGAAACACTTTTCGGTTAACCGGATGCTCAGTTTTGAAACCTATAAAATGCGCATGGAGACCGGTCTCTCCTTTATTGAATTCAACTACCAGCTGCTGCAGAGCTATGATTTTATGGTGTTAAACCGGGATCATGGGGTTCAACTTCAGGCAGGAGGAGATGATCAATGGGGGAATATTGTAGCGGGAATTGATCTCATCCGGCGAACCGGGGGTAAGCAGTGTTTCGGGCTAACCTATCCCCTCATTACCCGTACCGATGGTAAAAAAATGGGAAAAACCGAGAAGGGGGCAGTGTTCCTGGATCCTGCTCTAACCTCGCCCTATGATTTTTTCCAATATTGGCGAAATATTCCTGATCAGGATGTTGGATCCTTTCTCAAGGTGTTTACATTTATGGATTTGGCTGAGATTGAGCAACTGAGTCACCTAGAGGGACAAGCCATAAACGAGGCAAAGGAACGTCTGGCGTTGGAGTTTACACGGTTGATCCACGGTGAAGTGGAAGCCCAGAAAGCACTGGAAACCGCTCGTTCCGCCTTCGGTTCATCCGCGGGGGCTGACATCTCGGCCATGCCATCTTTGGAGATTTCCAGGGAGGAATTCCAGAAGGGTATCGGTGTCCTTGATCTTTTTGCCAGGACATCGTTATGTGCCAGCCGCAGCGAAGCACGTCGGTTGGTTACCCAGGGTGGAGCCAGAATCCAAGATCAGGTGATACACGACCCTGAAACTATTGTTCAAGAGCAGTTCATCCAGGACGGACAGCTTATTTTAAAGGCCGGAAAAAAGCGTTTTTTCAGAATCATCCTGGTACCCTAGGAGACTGAACTACCGACCCGGTGCTACGCTGTAAAAACAAGGGGTGTTCTCTCGATTCGCGCGGCGGTTTCGCATGAAATCAACCCGTATGTAGTCAAACTGATGTGTGCTCCCGGTGCGCTGTCAATCTTGCGGGGTGCGGTGCGCTGTCCCGAGAGGCAAATTACCGATGCTGGATTATGTAGCTTCGGTGGGGTCGTTTTTTCTGGAAATCCTCAGGAATTGTCTGGTTTGTAATCTCTTTTATTGTACAAGAGCTTGCCAGGTCCTTCTCTGCTAATTTGAACTTTTTAAAGTTATTGGAAAAAAGTATTATGCCGTTTTTTGCCAATATAGCCAGCGCCTTCCGAATAAGCTCGGGATGGTCACGTTGTATATCCAGTACCCGGTCCATCTTCTTGCTGTTCGAAAAGGTCGGGGGATCTAGGACTATGAGATCGAACTGTCTTCCATCTTTTTGCGCCTTGTGTAGAAATTGAAAAACATCCATGGCGACGCATTGATGGGTTTCTCCGAAAAAACCGTTTTGCTCTAGGTTTCGCTGAGCCCAGGCGGTGTAGGTGTTGGAAAGATCAATGGAGAGCGTGCTCTGGGCACCCCCGGCCGCAGCATATACCGAAAAAGAGCCTGTGTAGCTGAAGAGATTCAGCATTCTGGCATGGAGAGCGATATCCCCTACCATTTGACGGGTTACTCGGTGATCTAAAAAAAGACCGGTGTCCAGATAATCAGAAAGATTGACCTCAAATTGTAGTCCACCCTCTTGCACGACATGGATCGTACCCTCCTGGGAAATCCGTTCATACTGTTCGCTTTTTTTCTGCCGACGGCGGTACTTTACAAAGATGTATTCTATCGGAAGTCCCAGGGCTCGACCTGCGGTGTAGGCCATAAGGTTAGTCCATCGATCATGCTCGTCATCATCCATTTCGTTAAATCTCAAAATCTCAGTAATATGAAGGTACTTATCATAGAGATCTACGGTAAAGGGCAATTCTGGAATGTCTCGATCATATATTCTGAAACACTGAACCCCTGAGCGCTTAGCCCACTTACGCAAATGGGCATGACGCTTTTTGATTCGGTTCATAAAAATGGTTTGTTGTTCAACCCATTTTTCTGGGAGGTGTTCTTCTGAGGTTAATTGATCTGAAACCATGATGCCTAGGACCTGCTGCGAGCCATTTTCACCGATAACACCGCATATCCGGATGAAAGATCTTCTTTCTGAACAATAATTCCTGATGGAACCTTTAATTTTACATTGGTGAAATTCCAAATTGCTTTTATACCGGATTGTATCAGGATCTCAGCGGTCTGCTGAGCAAAATCACTTGGAACGGTTAGGATGGCTAACTCCACCCCGAGTTCAGGGATCATCTTCGGAATATCATCGAAGGGGTGAACCGTGATGTCGTTGATGCTCTTGTCGAATTTTGCGGTGTCCACATCGAAGGCTGCAAGAATAGTGAGTCCGTGGCGGGTAAACTCAGAGTAGCCCATGAGGGCCGTACCAAGATTTCCCGCGCCTATAAGGACAGCCCTATGGTTATGATGCCAATCCAGAAAATGTGTAATTGCATCAATCAATTCACCAACGGGGAAACCAATTCGGGGTTTGCCAACAATACCGGTTATCGCGAGATCTTTTCTCACCTGTATAGGTTCCAATTCGAGTTCATCCGCGATAACGGTACCGGATATGTATTCCTTACCTTCTCGTTGTGCGGCTTCTATAATATGGAGATACGAGGGAAGTCTCTTAATTGTTGGTAGACTAGAAAGTTTAACACCAGCCATGGCTACTCCTTGGAAAAGACATTGAACAAGCTCGTTAAGCAGTATACCTTGTAAGAAGGTTTTTGGGAATCTTATCAGTATATTTATATATATATGAAACAACAAGTAACTGGAACAGTAGAAAAAATTGTCGCCGGCGGATTCGGAATCATCCGGACAGACCAAGGCGTGGTGTTTGCCCAGGGGGTATTACCCGGGGAATCGGTTGAATTCAGCATCGAGTCAGGTTCTGGAGGAACCAAGTGGGCAAGGAACATCCTGATTCAAACCCCTTCTCCCCAACGTGAAGAAGGTCCGCGGTGTGACTATTTCGGGGTTTGCGGGGGATGTGATCTTATGCACATCCAGTCCCGGCATCAGATAGGGATTAAAACAGCCATTCTCAGGGACTCACTTCTTCGCGTCGGCAAATGGCCCAAGGAAGACTTGCCGGAAATACAGACGTGGTCCGGTTCGGCGTTTCGGTACCGAACTAGAGTACAGTTCCATCTTGTAAACGGAGCCCTGGGTTTTCGGGAAAGAGGGGGCAAGACCGTATTGCCCATAAAAGCCTGCGAGGTTGCCTCCCAGGAGATACAGGATCGGTTAGAGTATCATCGGCAAACCGGAAACGGGGTAATCGAATTCTCAGAAAATAACCCTGAGTCGGAATTCTTGTTGCAGATTGTAGATAGCCAGGCTGGTGGAGGCTGTTTGGAAGGGTTGCTTCACCAAAATCAGCCCGGTAAACGTTCTGAGGAATCAGGGGCAGCCGCTCTCCGTACCAGGGGGATCCTGGCCCCCAGAACCGGATCGGTAGACATCCTTGGCAGGGGGCTGGATGCCGATGCTGCGGGGTTCTTCCAGAGTAACCATCAGGGACTGGAGGCCATGCTTAGGGTTATCCAAGAATTGTTGGCAGATCGGGAAGGAATCTCCTCAGCCCTCGAGTTGTATTGTGGGATTGGGGTTATCGGGACCATGCTACCCGAGAGTATTACAGATATGTTGGGGGTCGAAATAGATACCGAGACTGTGGCGATGGCAAGAGGAAATCTTGAGCCTCGTGGCAGGGTTGTACGGAAGAGTGTAAAGAACTTCTGTCTAAGCCCTGAGGGGAGAGAAGCCCTCAACCGTCGAGATCTTCTCGTTGCAGATCCCTCCCGTAGAGGGCTGGACAAGAGTCTGATGAATACCCTGGCAGAGATACAGTCCCCCCCCCCCTATGCCCTGCTGGTGTTCTGTGATCCCGTAAGTGCTGCGAGAGATATTGCAGGTATGAGGAAACTGGGGTATCGCATAGAACACCTTCAACTATTTGATTTCTACCCCCAAACAAGCCACTTTGAGACTCTCGCATTTCTCTCTCGGAGACAGGAATGACGCAAATCCGGCAGGTAGTCCTGACTTTCTTTTATTCATTCAGCTCAGTCGCTGGGATGACGCATATCCGGTTGGTAGTAGGGATTTGTGCCCTCCTCGGAACGGGACTATTCACTCCCGGGACTGCCCAGGACTGGAGGGTCATGAGTGATGAGGTGTTTACCGGCCAGGTGGTGGGGCAGCCCATCCTGGTCGGGGATTCCCTCTACGTACTCACCGGAGACAGACAGCTCCACCGGTTCTTTCAGACACCCGGGGAGTGGAACCTCGATGAACCGATAGCCTTGCCCCGGCGAGGTGCGGGTCTGATGAAATTAAATTCCCAACTGGCATTGTTGGAGCTTAGTGACAGAACCTGGTATCTGGTAGGTAACAGAGGTGTTATTTCCCAGCGGCGTTCTGGAGAGCCAGGGACGAATTGGAGAGAATTTCATCAGGACTTGGATGAGGATCCTGCAAATCCCGTGGATGGCGAGACCCTTGAGGAAGTCCTTGGGTCAGCGGAACTGCCATTGGATGTCCGGGGTAATATAATCGGTTATCAGATTAATAAGCAAATTCTGGCTGTCATCCACCGGGGCTGGAGAATAATTCTGCTGCAGAATGGGCCCAGGGGTATGGTCCCCGGAAAAATCCCCGGAACTTCTCAAGGGATGGGGGCCTCGGTTGATCGGCGTTCCACGGGATGGCGTTATCTTGAATCCTTAATACAAGAGGATCCCTCGGGTGAAGCCGTACTGAGGACGATCGTTACGCGTGGCCAGGAGGCGGATGCCGGCAGGATAGACATGCAGCGCTTTGTTGATCTCGCATTGCCAGTGTTCTGGTACGGGATAGTATCAGGAAGTCCCGGGCTGGATTCCTCAGCACGGCTGGAAGTGCTTGGGGAACTGCTCAGGAGGGCTGACTGGAGGACAGTGGAAGGGCTGGTGAATATGGTGGCCTATGAATATGATTTCATCGTGTTTATACGGTTGTTGGAGGAGCTTTCCAGGGATTGGTGGCCCCTGATTGCACTTTATCAGGAGTCTTTCACGGAAAGACTCCATAGTTTTGTGGCTCAAGGCATCCGGAATGAGAATTTAAGCCTGGATTCCGAGATCCGCAGTATTGTAGGGGTGTACGGTATTATGAGAAGTAAACTCGCTGCCCAGGTCCTGAACCGTCTCTTTCCCCGGGAGTTCTGGGAACTGAGTATCATGGTCGCCCGACTGAATAGTACACGTAGGATGGTAATGGAACGGTGAAACTAGGTGTATAATTTTTTCCACCTAGAGTATAGTAGAGAGTATACACGATCAGGAGTGGCAGTATGAAGAAGTTGTGGTTACTACTTGGATTCCTCGGTGTCTTGGGTGCTCCGGTTATTTCTTTAGAAGTTGATGAGGAAGAATTAACTTCCAGTCTGGATCGTACAATACAATTTGAAAACTACGCGGGCCCGGTAGAAAAGTTTGAGACGGCTCAGGAGATTCGTTCCATCGGAACTGCCTTCGTGAACCAGTTGGGTCGTACCGAGGATGGACGCTTGGCCGCAGGGAATGCCGGCTATTTCGGAAAGTACCGGCTATTCCACATTCCCCCTGTTCCAGGGCAACCGGGTCGGGGTGCGGATATCCTGGAACTCCTTCCCAACGCCCAGGTCGATCATATTGATAACCTGCGTCGGATACTATCTGCATATCTCGAGTCAGCCTACGGATACTCCCCTGAGGATGCCCAAACCCTGGGAGTATTTGTAACCCTGTATAACGCCATACACCGGGGAGCCTATCCCCGGTTTCAGGAGCGGTACAATGGGGAGGTCATGGGGATTCTAAGGCCCGAACATCTTGGAATTGCCCTTTCCTACCGTGAATGGCCGGGAGCTACCCAGCTTGTCATCCCCTTGGCCGTAGATAGTCCGCCCGGGCAGCTATCTACCGTTCCTGCGGATGAACTAGCCTCACCCGAGGTCGTGGAGACCCTCAGAGATCAGCCCGATCGTGGGATTGAGGAGCGTCAGCAGGTAGTTGATCTCATTGACCGATCGGTGGAACAGGAAACCGATCAGATTCAAGAGCAACGCAGAATCCTGGAATCAACTCAGCAGGAACCAGCCCAACCTGCAGAAGAAACCCCGGGCTCCGAACCCTCGGCAGCCTCGGAGGATGCAAGATCGCCAGCTCAAACACCGGGTGATGCAGCTCAGCCGCGGGAAACACCGGAAGCCCAATCCCCGTCAAGTCCGGAACAACAGCCCCAGACCGATTCTCCCGCAGACAGCCCCGCGGCCCCTGAAGTAACGCCTTCCGAGCAGCCCTCCGAGGAGAGCCCCGAGCCTGAAACCCAAACACCGGTTACCCAGGAACAACTTGATCAGCGCGAGGAGGAGCTTCGGCAAGCCCAGGAGCGGAGCGATGAGATCCGGCAGGAGACCGCCCAGGATATCGCGGATTTGGAACAACCCGCCAGACAGGTTCCTCCGGTGCCGGTGGTTTTCAGCGACACCAGGATGGTAGACGGGAGCCTGCGTTCACGGTACAGCATCCTGGATGCCAATACGGGAGAGACGATGCACCGGGGGTTGGATACCGAATTTCTTGGCCGCCGGTTAGTGAGCACCCCAGCTGGATATCTTGGCCTCAGTCTCTCCGGGGATTTCGCCAGGCTGCTTCTTGTAAATCTGGAAGAGGGGCAGGTTGTCCAAGAGTCGGAGAACATCATCTACACCTACAGCGACTTGGCATACCATCAAGAAGGTGCGGTCCTCTATGCGGTGGTGTATCGGGACGGCGACTGGTATGTGGGTGGTTTTGACGAAGCTCTGAGCCTACAGATGATCTCAGTGGTAACGGTGCGTCCGGAAACAAGCCTTATTATAAAGGATTCGGTACTCCTGGTATCCCGGAAGGACGGCCGTATTTCACGGCTTTTATTGGATGATTTGCGAGTAAATAGTCCTTCTGGGGAGGGTCGGTGAGGTGAACAAATTCCACGGGCGGACGATCCAGTTAGTGCGGGACCTCAGCACGGATGAGCAAATCTACCTATACGAACAAACCAGGCGCTTGAAGGATGAACTGTCCCAGGGAGGCAGGGGAGAGGATTTCCGTATAAAGGATCCCGATCTAGCTGCGTATCTTTTCTTCATGGAGGATTCCACCCGAACCAAGGAGAGTTTCCGGAACGCAGCAAAATTCCATGGCATAACGGTAAATGACTTTGACGCAAAAAGCTCATCCTTCCAAAAGAAGGAAAGCATCACCGATACCGTTAAAATGCTCCTGGGATATAACCCCGCGAGCCTCTTCATTATTCGCAGCAGGATAGAGGGGGTATGCCGGTGGTTGGAAACTGCTATGGGCCAGTATGCTGAGACCATGGGGTTTCCAAAACCATCTTTTATCAATGCTGGGGATGGCCGGCATGAACACCCCACCCAGGAATTTCTTGATGAGTTTAGTTTTCTGGAACATCTGTCCTGGGACCGCTCACAGATCCATATTGCCCTGGTAGGAGATCTCTTCCATGGACGCACTATTCACTCCAAGGTTGACGGGTTGGGAATCTTTTCCGAGGTTCGGGTTGATTTGATCGCCCCCCCGGACATTATGATGCCCGGGTACTATATCAACGCCATGAAGGAGCGAGGATTCGAGGTGAGGATCTTTGAATCCATACAGGAGTATCTTGATCAGCATCAGGTCGCGTCGATCTGGTATTTTACCAGGCTCCAATTAGAGCGTATGGGGGAACGGTTGCAAAACAGGGCAGGAGAATTGCGAAAGGCCGTTACATTCCAACATGATTGGATGAACCGCCTGCCCCCCGGAACCCGCTTCTTCCATCCCCTTCCCCGACATAGCGAGACACCGACCATCCCGAGTTTTTTGGATACCACACCCCTCAACGGTTGGGATGCTCAGAGCAGGAATGGCTACCTCACCCGGATAATCGAGATTGGGCTCCTAGGCGGGACGCTTGGCGCAGATTTCTCCGGCACCAGCATTGTACCCCAGAGTTTCGACGGCAGTTTCATTTTTGAGGCTCCGGTGGTACACAGGAAGAAGCGGGAGTATAAGATCGGTATCAGGCCGGTAGAGAACGGCATGGTTATCGATCATATTGGCAAGGGCAAGAGTCCTCAAGTGATATGGGAACATATTAGTACGATTCGAAGGTTATTGAATCTCAATGTGGTTAGTAGCCACGGGGTATACCGATCCGAGGGAGAAGGGGTATTTAAGGGTATCATTTCTCTTCCCGGTCAGCGGGATTTTGAACAGCAGGCCATGGAGACCTTGGGGGCGGCGGCTCCGGGATGTACCCTCAACCGAATTCAGGTTGCTCAGGTTGTGCAAAAGCTTCGCATCGGCTTGCCGCCCAGGGTGCAAGGACTAACCGGAACCCGGTGTAAAAACGAGGACTGTGTTTCTTCTCCTGAACTACATGAGCCGATCTTACCCGATTTCTACCGATCCGGTGAGAATCTACTCATCTGCCGATTCTGTGAAACACCCCACTCCTTCAACGAGATCTGGGGTAGTAGTTGGGCTGGTGAGCAGTTCTGAGACGGGTAAGGGGATACCAAACCCGTCCTAACGGGTTCATGCAGTACTGCATTTCGGGGGTATCAAGGACAATCTCCCAGCCGGGGTGAAGCAAAGTCACCATCCAAAATGTCACCATCCAAGCCGGCACCCCCCCCCGAGAATGCTTCAGGACTGCACCGCTATCCGTACGCAATACATGGGTGGGCGTTGGAACCTACCCTCAACGGGGATGTTTCTTAAACAGACGGGAAAACAGGTTTTTTACCCACAGGAGAATCCGGGTGACCAAGGAAGGCCGCTTAAGCTTATCCAGAAGAACATATGCATCGGCGAGTTCCTCGGGGGCAAGACTTTTTCTGTGGAGATTCTCTTCGATCTCCATTTCAAGGTTAGTGGCAGAATCGAGGTTGGTAATTACTCGAACCTGAATGGTTTCCCATCCTAGACGGCGGACAGATTCCAGCCGCCGGTGGCCAGCGATAAGCTCTTTTTTACTATTCACCACGATGGGATTCATCAATCCGTGTTTGCTGATGCTTTCCATTAGTCCGGAGAGGTCGCCGAGGTTCTTTCTTATTCGATCACGAATTATTATCTCTGAGACTTGTAGCTGCATAGTAATTTACCTCCCGCATTAATCCAGGTATGGATTACCTAGAATACTCCCACTGGTATCATCATTCAATAATGGATTTCCGTCAAACATAGTGGGATCATCGGAGCTGCCAGGGGTTGATTGGGAAGATTCGGTATTCCCGGCTGAATCATCCCCGGAGGTTACCGTACCGGTGGTGATGTCATCAAGGAGTCTGTCCAATTCCGGATCAAGGGTCAGTGAAACATCGACCGTACCGATAAGGGTAGATCCTGAGGTACTGGTATATGTAACCAGGGGACTGGTTCCTGCGGATCCGCCAATCAATTTACTCTGCAGCTGGGTGACTACGGCCTCCTGCTGTTCGGCCTGGTATTCCTGAGAGAAATCAAATGCGGTTGGTTGGGTACCGGTACGGAAAACCTCCGTGTAGGTGGAACCCGTGTAGCCCGCCGGGGGAATAAGCCCGTTGGCGGAGGTAACCTCCATTTCAGTAATGCCGGATCCCGGCTTTACAAAATCGCGCCACGGAAGGCCCTCATGAATGGCCTTCATGTATCGCGCCCAGATAGGGCCGGAGGTGATGGCGCCGGTTTGATTAACACCTAAACTCTGGTTTCCACTATCAAATCCAATCCAAATGGCGGTAGTATAGTAGGGGGTAAATCCCAGGGTCCAAGCATTAGTCCAGTTCTGGGTTGTTCCGGTTTTTCCTGCGGTCGGTAGATCAAAGTCGCCAACCAAAGTACGAGGATAGCGCAGGGTACCGTATTCGACGGTATCCTGGAGGATGTCAGTCATTATATAGGCGGTCTGCGGACTGATGATCTGGGCAGCCTGTCCCTTTCTTGACTGAGCGAGTCTGATCTCTTTTTCCGGCTCCGCAATGACCCTTCCAAATCTATCCTCAACGTACTGAATGGCTATTGGAACTACCTCCCGCCCTTGATTCGGGAAAACGGCGAAGGCCTTTGCCATTTCAATTGGTGAGGTTGAAATGATTCCTAGACCGAGGGGATAGGAACGGGCGAAATTTCTTTGGATGAGCTCCCGTTCGGGTATTCCCAACATTCTGGAGGAATAGTCGATTGCGGCATCGAACCCCAAACGGCTTAGGATTCTGATTGAGGGTACGTTCATCGAACGGGCCAGGGCTGTACGGGCCAGCACTGGTCCTACCCATTCACCACGGTAGTTTTCCGGTCTGTAGGGGGTGCCGTCATCGTTCCAGAATACTACCGGTGAATCGTAGATCATGGTAGCGGGTGTTATTGCCTCTGTCTCAATGGCTGCGGCATAGTACAGCGGTTTGAACGAGGATCCTGGTTGCTTTCGCGCCCGTGTGGCCCGGTTGAAGCTGTTAGTCTCGGGATCAAAGGGGGAACCTCCTACCATTGCCACAATATGACCGGTATCGTTCTGCAGGGTGATGAGTGCTCCCTCAACGGTGGTAGTATCGGATTTCCCTTGGCTATCCAACAAAGCGGTCAACGAGCTGCGCCTTAGGGGATCCTGGGCTGTGGGTTGGAATTGATACAGAAGGGCGTTGAGACCGGGATTTAGCATCTGCAGAAAATACTGTTTAGCTAGCTGAAGCTGTTTCTGTCCTGCAACACGTAACTGGGGAATATTAAATGCTAGGGAGAGTGCATCCACCGTCGGGGCGAAAATCTCCGCGGCGTAACTGCTGCGCTGGGCGACATTATTCTCATAGATTGCATTTGCACTGGAAAGTCCGGAGTAGAGCCGAGATTCGGCCTCTCTCTGAAAATCGAGATCCAGGGTGGTATACACCGTAAAGCCGTCACGGTAGATGTCATAGCTGCCCAGAAGAATCTCATTTTGTAGGGTTTGAAAAACATAATCGCTGAAGTAGGGAGCCTGATCATCCCGTTGAAGGTACGCACTCGGTCGGTTGCTCCTACTGTAATCATAGTTGGCCCAGTACTCCTCAAAGGATTGATCAACTTCCTCCTGGGTTGCAAATCCGTTGGTTACCATTTCATTGAGAACAGTTCTCTGCAGCCCTTGGGCAGTGTTAGGATTGAGGATTGGAGAATAACGCCCTCCGGGGCTTGCAAGTTGAATGACCAAAATCGCTGATTCTGCCAGGGTCAGGTCCCGAGCGGAGTGACCGAAGTAGAGTTTACTCGCAGCCTCAACGCCGTAGGTCCCGTGCCCGAAATACGAATAATTCAGGTATTCCTGGAGTATTTCATTTTTGGTCCACTTCCGCTCCAATTGAAAGGCGTACCAGAGCTCAATGAGTTTTCTTCTGAGGGAGAAATCACTTCGATCCGCAAAAATCAACCCAGCCAACTGCTGAGTAATGGTCGAACCGCCTCCCTGGTAGTTGTTTGTGAGTATTCCGATTGCCGCACGACCGATGCCGGTTATGCTGAAACCGTTGTGGGAGAAAAATTCCTTGTCTTCCCGACTGAGAATGGCGTAGATCAAGGCCTTGGGCAGCTCCTCAATAGAAATAAGCTCCCGCTTTTCATCGGAGAAAAACTGGGTGATTAATCGTCCATTTCTGTCCAACAACCGTGTCGGTAGGGCGGCTTGGGTCTGATTAATGGATTCAATCGAACCGAGATTCCGCATCTCTGAAATGCTGATGCCCAGGAGGATTCCTATAGTTACTGTAAAAAAAATCACTAGAGCGGCGACAATTCGTAACCCTAGAATCATGCGGTTTGTCCAAGTACCCATAACTGCCAAGATTAGGCAATGCCCATGCCTTTGTCAATCCAGGGCGCAACCCCGTTGAAGGTTTATCCCAGGGATCTGCCTAACGCTTTTCTCGTCTCCTTATTATCTACGGTTACTATGCTCATCGACCCCCACCCAGGGACATCGAGGGGCGTATGTCCCGATGCCCGGAGCCGGAGTTTCCGACCGCTGCACTTCCAAATATAAAAAAAGGCCGGTCTGCAGAACCGGCCTTTACCCCGAAGGGTGCCGAAGTAAATATAGTAAACTGGGAGGGGAACTATATTTACCCGACAACCCTATTATCGTAAATTCCGGAGGATCCGTTAACACTTTCTTACCGAAATTCCTAGAAAAAACCACTGAAATGCTGCAATGTTACAGATCCCTTGATTATGCTGGCGATTATGCTGGGGTTGAGGAGGTAAAAACCGGTAGAATCCTAGTACCGCAGAGCTCTGATGAAGTGTGCAGGGTTGACAACCTCTCCATTCTTATGAATTTCAAAATGAAGATGCCGTCCCGTGGATAATCCGGTATTTCCCATAATCCCTACACCATCTCCTGTACGGACATCCTGGCCTTTTTTAACCAGAACCTGTTCTAAGTGGGCGTACCGGGTTGTAAAGACCCCATCATGCTCAATCTCCAGGTACAACCCATAAATCGGATCAACCCCCACATGGGAAACCCGGCCGCCCGCACTGGCCCGAACATATAAATCATCGGTATCCGAAGCCAAATCGATGCCATGGTGGTACCGTGTTCCCTCCCCGAAGGGATTTACATCCATGCCGAAGGGAGCGGTTATACGGTAATTACGAAGGGGGATGGAAAAATATACCTGATATAGCAACAGCCGTTCCGAGGATGTCAGTCTTGCACCAGGGAAAAAAAGCCAAGCACCCTCGTAATCGGAATTCGTACCCGGCCCGATATGGAGCTCCACACCTTCGCTCCTCCGATCGTCACCCGCTAAACGCCCATGGATCATGTCCTCCAAGTCATTTTTTGGCGAAGGAGATACGAACAGTCCCGGTTGGTTCGGAATGAGGATAGGGAAGGCCACCGGCTGATTGATCGATTCTAGTCGGTTCAAACTGGCCAAGGTATCTACAGGGATATTGGTCCGGGAGGCGATGGCAAGAAGGGTAGAGGGAGGATTTGGGATGTCTGCCCACTGGGGATTATAGAGCAGGAGGGAGAGTTCCGGGGGATCCTGGACACTTACCTCCGCCTGGTAAAACCGGGATATACTTTCCTGGAGAAAGGTATAACTCCCCGATCCGGGCTGCAGGGAAAGGCGGGGAAAACTCGGAGGTTCCTGGGAATAGGAAAGGGATATCCCTATCGCGAGGAACCAAACCAGAGCCGCCATGCCTGCATCCCCTCGGCTTCGAACCCGTACGTTCATAGCATTGGTACCATGAAGGGAGCTGCAAGTTCCGGGGGAACCCGTTTGTTCTCCAGGCTGGTAAACCCGAGTCGTCGCAGCGGGTCGTCGGGGGTATGAAAGTCTGAACCCCCGGAGACTAATAACCCGAGCTCCCGGGCAATCCTGAGAACCTTCCCGGAATCCCGGGAGGACATCCGTGAATGGTAGGCCTCGATTCCGTCCAAGCCCAGTTCCTTCCACTCCTGGAGAGAACGCTTGAGAGGTGACCAGTTTAGATGCAGGGATAGCGGATGGGCGATGATAGCTTTTCCTCCTGCCATGTGGATGGCTTGGATACCCGCAGCCAGATCAATTCCCTGGCGCGGTTCAAAGAGCGGTTTCCCCTGGCCAAGAAACCTGTCAAAGGCATCCTGAACGGTTTTTGCCCATCCCTTTTGCACCAGGTACTGGGCGAAGTGGGGCCTGCCGATTACGGTGCCTTGGGTCTGGGCCTGAATACTCCCATAATCCCCGGGAATTCCGGCGGCGTTCATTCTTTTGACGATCCGAAGATTTCGTCTGGTGCGCTCGGCCTGAGCCTGGTCGATCAGGAGTTCCATGGTATGGTGATAGTCATAGATTCCCAGCCCCAGGAGGTGGAACGCTCCCTTCGCGTATGCAATTTCTATTTCTATACCGGGTATGAGGGTGATTCCCAGGCGTTCGGCCTCCCTCATAGCCTCGGGTAACCCTGCAACGGTATCGTGGTCGGTAACAGCCAGGTGGGTAATGCCCAGTTCCTTTGCGAGGCTGACCAACTCTCCGGGACTGAGACTTCCATCCGATGCGGTAGTATGGCTGTGCAGATCAATCATCATAAATTTGACATTAACGGTGAGGAATTACAAGGTCAAGAAAAAAGTACTATTGTACAGAATGTGTTCTGTCCATTAGAATACTACGTATTGGTAGATAACCAGCCAGAAGGAGAACATCAGTGCCCCGTGCAGTTCAATATAAGGCAGACTCAGTCATCTATTTTGCTGGTGATACAGGCGATAAGATTTTTATTCTCCAGCAGGGCAAGGTGGTACTTCGCACCAGAGATATTGAGACCGGCGAGGAGGTGTCCGATCTCATACAAACCGGTGAATTCTTCGGCGTTAAGTCTGCTCTGGGACGGTATCCCCGGGAGGATGACGCCATGGTAATCTCCGATTCTCTGGTCGTGGTATTCACGGTTCCTGAATTTGAGCAGGTGGTCAGTAATAATACCAGGGTTATTATGAAGATGCTCAAGGTCTTCTCCAACCAGCTTCGCCGCATCCATGGAAAGGTTCGTAACCTCATCGGTGAGGGTGAGGCGGTCAATCCGGAAGATGGTTTATACAATATCATCGAGTACTATCTGGGGCGGAAGAGCTACAAGGAAGCGTTGTACACCATAAACCGCTATATTCAGTACTACCCCCAGGGCCGCTTTATTGATTCGGTTCGAAAGTACCAGGCTCAGGCAGAGCAGTACGCTCAGAAATACGGCCAGGGTAGGGGTCCGGCCTTTACCTCGGGGATGTCCGGGCATGAGAATCACCCTGAACCCGCCAGCCCTCGGGCGCCCAAGGGCGGTGTAGCGGTAAGCTCAACCTCAGCTGACCTGCCGGAGGAGAGTCCCGATGATCAGAGTTATTACCAGGTACTAAATCTGGTGGGAACCGGCTCCTATTCCGAAGCTTTGGGGCTACTGAAGCCGATGATTGATAAGGGTGAATCGGGAGAGTACTATGTGCCGGCCCTGTTCCAGATTGGCCGGTGTTTTTTCGGCCAGGAGCTGTACGATAAGGCTATTAAACACCTAACAGGGACCATTCAGAAGTATCCAAAGATGGATGATTTCGCCGAGGCCTTGCTGCTTATCGGGCAGAGCTATGAGAAGAGTGGGAATACGGCAAAGGCTAGTGCGGTGTTTCAGAAAATTGTCCAATCCAATGAACTTGATGAAGTAACACGACGGAAGGCAAGGAAGGCGTTGAATGAAATCAGATGACAAGCTCACCCTCATGAATAACCCTGCCTTTGAGCGCTTCGCAGTTACCTATCAGAAGGGGGATCTGCTCTTTGTGGAGTTCGAGCCTGGCGATAGTTTTTACCTTATTCAAGAAGGAAGGGTTCGGATTTCAAAGATTATGAGCGGCCTGGAAAAAACTATTGATGTTCTATATCCCGGGGAAATTTTCGGTGAGATGGCCATCCTCGAGGAGGCACCCCGATCCGCCAATGCCCAGGCCCTGGACAAGGTAAAGGCTCTGGCATTTAACCGGGCAAATTTTGAGCTACTCATGCAGGGGAATCCCCAGATTGCTATGAAACTGCTCAAACTCTTCACCAAGCGGATTTATGACCAGCGTAGGAGGTTTCAAATCCTAACCCTGGATGATCCACATGCCAAGGTCGCCGATGTATTCTGCATGCTCGCCGAGGGGCAAAGTGCTGAGCAGGCCCTGTCCGAGACCCGGACATTTCAAACAAGTCCTGAGGATATTGCCCACTGGGCCGGAATGTCCCCCGATAAAACCCAAGAGGTGTTGAATCACTTCTCTAGTCAGCATCGGATCGAAATCATGCACGACAGAATTATTGTAAAAAATATTCACGATCTTCAACGCCTGGTGGTTAGCAGAAAGCGGGCGTTCTAATAGGATTCTATAGTGCGCAAAAGCCTGTAACTTTTTCGCGCCTCAGAAACCCCCAGAGCACACCCGCCTCATCACGCCGAAATGTACTTCG